>NZ_AKJR01000068.1:0-17567 GCF_000282235.1 Pseudomonas sp. GM24
TTTTGATCCTGTTTTTTTTTAAGATCAAGATCAAAAGATCGCAGCCTCCGGCAGCTCCTACAGGGGAACGCGGTGGCCGGGGCCACCGCATTCGTACTGCTTAGTCTTCCAGCAGTTCTTCAGCCTGACCCAGGATGTTTTCCAGGGTGAAGCCGAACTCTTCGAACAGTGCCGAAGCCGGAGCCGATTCGCCGTAAGTGGTCATGCCGATCACGCGACCTTCCAGACCCACGTACTTGAACCAGAAGTCGGCGTGAGCCGCTTCGATGGCGATACGCGCGCCAACCTGCAATGGCAGCACGGCTTGCTTGTAGCCGGCGTCCTGAGCATCGAACACGCTGGTGCACGGCATGGAAACCACACGCACCTTGCGACCTTGTTCGGTTAGTTTGTCGTAAGCCTGAACCGCCAGACCGACTTCCGAACCGGTGGCGATCAGGATCAGCTCAGGCTCGCCTGCGCAGTCCTTCAGCACGTAACCGCCACGGCTGATGTCGGCAATCTGGCCGGCATCGCGTTCCTGGTGTTGCAGGTTCTGACGCGAGAAGATCAGCGCCGATGGGCCGTCCTTACGCTCCAGCGCGTTTTTCCAGGCCACGGCCGATTCCACGGCATCGGCTGGACGCCAGGTGTCGAGGTTCGGCGTGGTACGCAGGCTGGTCAGTTGCTCGATCGGCTGGTGCGTCGGGCCGTCTTCGCCCAGACCGATGGAGTCGTGGGTGTAGACGTGGATCACTTGCTTCTTCATCAGCGCCGACATGCGTACAGCGTTGCGGGCGTATTCCATGAACATCAAGAAGGTCGCGCCGTAAGGCACCAGACCGCCGTGCAGGGTCACGCCGTTCATGATCGCGGTCATGCCGAATTCGCGCACGCCGTAGTACATGTAGTTGCCGCTGGCATCTTCAGCGCTGACGCCTTTGCAACCTTTCCACAGGGTCAGGTTGGAACCGGCCAGGTCAGCGGAGCCGCCGAGCAGTTCCGGCAGCAGCGGACCGAACGCGTTCAGGGTGTTCTGGCTGGCTTTACGGCTGGCGATGGTTTCGCCTTTGGCCGCGACTTCAGCGATGTAGGCCGAAGCTTTTTCGGAGAAGTCGGCCGGCAGTTCACCGCTCAGGCGACGTACCAGTTCGTTGGCTTCGGTCGGGAATGCAGCGGAGTAGGCAGCGAAACGCTGATCCCACTCGGCTTCGGCCGCGCGACCTTTTTCCTTGGCATCCCACTCGGCATAGATGTCGGCCGGGATTTCGAACGGGCCATGGTTCCAGTTCAGCGCCTGACGGGTCAGGGCGATTTCCGCATCACCCAGTGGAGCGCCGTGGCAGTCTTCTTTGCCCTGCTTGTTCGGCGAACCGAAACCGATGGTGGTCTTGCAGCAAATCAGGGTCGGCAGCGGGCTCTTGCGCGCAGTCTCGATGGCGGTCTTGATCTCTTCCGGGTCATGACCGTCAACGTTGCGGATCACTTGCCAGTTGTAGGCCTCGAAACGCTTCGGCGTGTCATCGGTGAACCAGCCTTCGACTTCGCCGTCGATGGAGATGCCGTTGTCATCATAAAAAGCGATCAGCTTGCCCAGACCCAGCGTACCGGCCAGCGAAGCGACTTCGTGGGAAATGCCTTCCATCATGCAGCCATCACCCAGAAACACGTAGGTGTGGTGGTCGACAATGTTGTGGCCAGGACGGTTGAACTGCGCGCCCAGCACTTTTTCAGCCAGAGCGAAGCCCACAGCGTTGGCCAGACCCTGACCCAGCGGGCCGGTGGTGGTTTCAACGCCCGGGGTGTAACCGAACTCCGGGTGGCCCGGGGTGCGGCTGTGCAGTTGACGGAATTGCTTGAGGTCTTCGATCGACAGGTCATAACCGGTCAGGTGCAGCAGCGAGTAGATCAACATCGAGCCGTGGCCGTTGGACAGCACGAAGCGGTCACGGTCGGCGAACGATGGATTGCTCGGGTTGTGCTTGAGGTAGTCGCGCCAAAGCACTTCGGCGATATCTGCCATACCCATAGGGGCACCGGGATGGCCGCTGTTGGCTTTTTGCACGGCATCCATGCTGAGGGCACGAATGGCGTTGGCACGCTCACGACGGCTAGGCATCGCTGATCTCCTGGGTTCTGGTAAGTCGAAACGGAAAAAAGGAGGGCATTTTCCCTCACCGGGGCGCCTCGGGGCAATGACAGATAGTCATCGGGGGGCGTTTTTCCAATGGATAGCGGCGCTTTCTGTTGGTGAAACCTTTCCGCTACTCGTTTGTAGAGTTAACCGGTGGGTGAGAAGTGCAATAAAAAGCACCACTGATCGAGCAATATCAAAACTTTTTGATATTGCCCTTGCGATGAATTGCCCCCCTCTCTAGACTGCCAGCCCTATGAACTTACGCGTGCCTTCCATTCGCCATGACGATTGCGACGAGCTGGCGGCCCTGTGCAAGGCCGGCGGCGATCCGTTGCGGCTGAATGTCTTGCGCGCGCTGGCCAACGATTCGTTCGGTGTTCTGGAGCTGGCGCAGATTTTCGGCATTGGCCAGTCCGGCATGAGTCATCACCTCAAGGTACTGGCACAAGCCGACCTGGTGGCGACACGCCGCGAAGGTAACGCGATTTTCTATCGCCGCGCCCTGCCCCACACCGAACTGCTCGGCGGCAAGTTGCACGCAGCATTGTTAGAAGAAGTCGACAATCTGGATCTGCCTGACGATGTGCAAGCGCGCATCGAGCAGGTTCACGGCCAGCGTGCCGCCGCCAGTCAGGACTTTTTCGCCCGGGTAGCGGAGAAATTCCGTGCCCAGCAAGACTTGATCGCAGGCCTGCCGCAGTACCGCGAAAGCGTGCTGGCCCTGCTCGACAAACTGAACTTCAATGGTGCCGCCACGGCCATTGAAATCGGCCCCGGCGATGGTGCTTTTCTGCCGGAACTGGCCCGTCGCTTCGGCACCGTAACCGCGCTGGACAACAGCCCGGCGATGCTCGAACTGGCGCGTCAGGTATGTGAACGTGAACAGCTGGCTAACGTCAGCCTGCAATTGGCCGATGCATTGAACGGCACCAGCCTTACGGCCGATTGCGTAGTGTTGAACATGGTGTTGCACCATTTCGCCGCGCCGGCCGATGCGCTCAAGCACATGGCCGACCTGCTGCAACCGGGCGGTAGTCTGCTCGTGACAGAGTTATGTAGCCACAACCAGAGTTGGGCCAGGGAGGCCTGCGGTGATCTGTGGTTGGGGTTTGAACAGGACGATTTGGCCCGTTGGGCCACCGCTGCGGGACTCGTTCCCGGGGAAAGCCTCTATGTAGGCTTACGTAATGGTTTCCAGATCCAGGTCCGCCACTTTCAGCGACCGGCTGGCGACACTCACCATCGGTAAATTCAGGAAAACATCGAGATGAGCGAATACTCCCTCTTCACCTCCGAGTCCGTGTCCGAAGGGCATCCGGACAAAATCGCCGACCAGATTTCCGATGCGGTGCTGGACGCCATTATTGCCCAGGACAAACACGCACGCGTTGCTGTGGAAACTCTGGTCAAGACCGGCGTGGCCATCGTTGCCGGTGAAGTGACCACCAGCGCCTGGGTCGACCTGGAGCAGATCGTTCGTGACGTGATTTGCGACATCGGCTACACCAGCTCCGAAGTTGGCTTCGACGGCGCGACTTGCGGCGTGATGAACATCATCGGCAAGCAGTCCCCAGACATCAACCAGGGTGTTGACCGTGCCAAGCCTGAAGATCAGGGCGCCGGCGACCAGGGCCTGATGTTCGGCTACGCCAGCAACGAAACCGACGTTTTGATGCCAGCCCCGATCACCTTCTCGCACCAGCTGGTGCAGCGCCAGGCCGAAGCCCGCAAATCGGGTCTGCTGCCTTGGCTGCGTCCGGACGCCAAGTCGCAAGTGACTTGCCGTTACGAAGGCGGCAAGGTTGTTGGTATCGACGCGGTTGTTCTGTCGACCCAGCACAACCCTGAAGTGTCGTACAAAGACCTGCGCGAAGGCGTGATGGAGCTGATCGTCAAGCACGTACTGCCTGCCGAACTGCTGAGCAAAGACACTCAGTTCCACATCAACCCGACCGGCCAGTTCATCATTGGCGGCCCGGTAGGTGACTGCGGTCTGACCGGTCGCAAGATCATCGTCGACAGCTACGGCGGCATGGCCCGTCACGGCGGCGGCGCGTTCTCCGGTAAAGATCCATCGAAGGTTGACCGTTCGGCTGCCTACGCTGGCCGTTATGTTGCCAAGAACATCGTCGCTGCTGGCCTGGCCGAGCGTTGCGAGATTCAGGTTTCCTACGCGATTGGTGTGGCTCAGCCTACTTCGATCTCGCTGAACACCTTCGGCACCGGCAAGATCAGCGATGACAAGATCGTCAAACTGGTGCGTGAAGTGTTCGACCTGCGTCCATACGCAATCACCACCATGCTCGATCTGCTGCACCCGATGTACCAGGAAACTGCAGCGTACGGCCACTTCGGTCGCACGCCAGAGACCAAGACCGTTGGCGAAGACACCTTCACCACGTTCACCTGGGAAAAAACCGACCGCGCCGACGCCCTGCGTTCCGCTGCTGGTCTGTAAGACTTCCCCGGCGGTACAAAAAGCCCCGCACGGTTCGCGCCGTGCGGGGCTTTTTCATGCCTGAAACCGGGAGTTCAACTCAGAACGTTCAGGTCGATGCATATCCAACAAACCACTCGGCCAGTCCCCTCTCCCCCTGGGAGAGGGTTAGGGTGAGGGGCTGTTTTCACTGCACAGAAACAAGCCGTAAAACACCCATCCGGCGGAGTAAATATCTTCGCCTAACCTTCAAACATTCCCCTTGAGCAAGGACGCTCACGATGCTTGCCACGCTGCGCCTGTTATTTATTTTCCTGCTGATGCCCGCCACATTCAGCGCGCAAGCCACCTGCCAAAACTGGCCCGCTGCACACGCCCAACGCGAAATCTCCGCCCTGCAAAAACAGATCGACCAATGGGACGACGCCTACTACCGCGAAGGCCGCTCACTGATTGCCGACGAACTCTACGACCAATCCCTTGTGCAACTGAACGAGTGGCGAGCGTGTTTCAAAGCGCCCTTGCCACCCGATCCTTTGCGCACAGTTTCAGGCTCAAACGCGCACCCCATCGCCCATACCGGCCTGGATAAAATCCACAAAGATGAGGCCGCGGGGGCCTGGCTACGTGATCGCAAGGACGTCTGGATACAACCCAAAGTCGACGGCGTCGCGGTGACGCTGATTTACCGCGCGGGCGTTTTGCATCAGGCCATCAGTCGCGGTGACGGAGTTCATGGACAGGACTGGACGCCATCAGCGCAGAACATCGGCGCTATCCCTCAACGCCTGTCACAACCACTGGATCTGCTGGTGCAGGGTGAACTTTACTGGCGGCTGAACCAGCATGTGCAAGCCCGAGCCGGCAGCGTTAACGCCCGCGCCACCGTGGCCGGATTGATGAGCCGCAAATCCCTTAGCGCAGAACAAGCCACCGGCATCGGGCTGTTCGTTTGGGACTGGCCACAAGGACCTTTGAACTTGCCCGAGCGCATATCCGGATTGGCAACCCTGGGTTTCACCACGATTGAGCCGTACAGCCATCCCGTTGCCGACTTGGCAGAGGCGCAGAAATGGCGCGATCACTGGTATCGCTCACCTCTGCCGTTTGCCACCGACGGCGTGGTTTTGCGCCAGAGTCGGCGCCCGCCCGCCGAACGCTGGCAGGCGCGCTCACCCTACTGGGCGGTCGCCTGGAAATATCCGTTTGCGCAAGCCTTGGCTGAAGTGCGCAAGATCAACTTCAAGATCGGGCGCACCGGTCGCATCACACCGGTGATCGAGCTGATTCCCGTTAGGCTCGACGACCGCGAGATCAAACGCGTCAGCGCCAGTTCGTTAAAGCGCTGGCAAGCGTTGGACATTCGTCCCGGCGATCAGATTGCGATCAGCCTCGCCGGCCTGACCACTCCTCGGCTCGACAGTGTTGTATTGCGCACCACCGAACGCACGGATATCGATATCCCCAACGCCGATGACTTCCACGCCTTGAGTTGCTGGCAACCGACCCCCGGATGTGAAAGCCAGTTTCTCGCCCGTTTGACCTGGCTCAGTGGCAAACAAGGGCTGGCGATGCAGCATGTCGGTCGCGGTACCTGGGAGAAACTTCTCGAAACACGCCGCGTGAACAACCTGCTTGATTGGTTAACCCTTGATGGGCCGGAGCTTGCTAACATTGCCGGCTTCGGCGAGCGCAGCAGCGAACGCTTGATGCACAGTTTTCACAGCGCCCGCCAACGGCCCTTTGCCCAGTGGCTCAAAGCCTTGGGCCTGCCGCCAACCGGCCAGGCAATACTTACTGATTCCTGGCAGTCGCTGGCACAACGCAACACCGAACAATGGCAGGCCGAGGCCGGTATCGGCCCGGGACGCGCAGCGCAATTGAGCGCATTCTTCCGCGACCCGCAGGTACAGGCTTTGAGCGAAACCTTACATGCCGCCGGAATCGACGGTTTCTGACCACGCAATCCCGGCGCGCCGGGAACCCATCGGCCACCGAGGCGCTCCAACAGCGCAGTGCCTGACCGACCCGACTGCCTTTGCACATGGAGCTTTTATGAAATTTCTCGCACCACTCGCCATGCTGACCCTTTGCGGCGTAATGGTCGCCCCCGTCATGGCCGACGAAGACGCCCCGGGCCTGACCGGTTGCGCCGCCAAGAAGCAGGGCATCATGAATCAGATCGAACAGGCCAAGTCGCGCGGCAACGCCGATCAGCAGGCAGGCCTGGAAACGGCCTTGCGTGAAGTGACCGAGCACTGCACCGACGCCGGCCTGAAGAAAGAACGCGAAAACAAGGTGCTCGAAGCCAAGCACGAAGTGAGCAAGCGTCAGGCGGATCTCGACAAGGCGATGAAAAAAGGCGACCCGGAGAAGATCAACAAGCGCAAAGACAAACTGGCCGAGTCGCGCAAAGAACTGCAGGACGCGCTGGACGAAATCGATAAGTAAGCATTGATGCAGTGAGTTTGATGGCCTATTCGTCAGCTCGTCGCCCGGAACAAGCTCGCTCCCCTATTGATCCGTATTCACCTGTACAACTCGGTCAACTGTGGGAGCGAGCCTGCTCGCGAAGGCGTCAGCTCAAACAATAGAAATCAATGATCGCGAAACTGTTTATGGCAAGCGCTGCAAGCATCTTCAACTTTCTGCACCGCCGGCCCGAGATTGCTGGCCTTGTACGGCTGAACCTGACTGGCAATCACCAATTCACCGGTGGCCGCTTCAAGGTTGCGGGCCATTTCCTGAAAACGCGCCTGCTGTTTCCAGACATCATCCTTGGCGCTGGTGTGATCTTCTTCACGCACCTGCGGAAAATGCTTCCACGGTTCATGGGACAACGCATCGAGTTTTACCGCGCCTTCGGCGAACTTCGGCCCGTCGAACGGAATGCGCCCACGCAACATGCCGCCCAGGTCTTCACCGGTCTTGAGCATCTGTTTGAAGATTGCCTTGCGTTGACCCAGCGGAGAATTCGGATCGACACCGCCACAGGCGGACAAGGACAGACAGGCCAGCAATACAACAGCAATGCTTTTAAGAGTCATGGTGGCTTCAGGTCACGGAATTCGGCGGCCAGTATCCTCGCGTCACCGCCAAACACCAATAGCCCTATTAAAAATACGGGTTGCTCGAGCGCATGGAGCACTCGGCCAACCGGCACAGGAATCACTCCATGAACAGCCGTTACAAGGCCTGGCGTCATCCGCTGATCGCGACCCTCCCTCTGCTGGCGATTCTCGCCGGCTGCACCGGTGGCGAGAGCGCCAAGCCGAAAACCCACGCGCTGGCCACTTACTCCAGCGCCACGTGGGATGCCCTGCCGGTTGTGTCCGACAGCGATCTGGTCGCCGGTTTCGGCTCGTGGCGCAGCGCCTGCACCCGGCTCAAGGCTGATACGGTCTGGGGCCCGACCTGCGCAGCGGCGGCCAATGTGCCGCAGAACGCCAACGAGATTCGCACGTTCCTCAAGCAGAACCTCGATGTCTTCGGCCTGCGCGCCGAGAACGATAACCCCAACGGCTTGATCACCGGTTATTACGAGCCGGTCTATCCCGGCAGCCTGACACCCACCGACGTGGCAAACGTGCCGGTGTATGGCGTGCCCGAAGACATGATCATTGTTTCGCTGGACAGCATCTATCCCGAACTCAAGGGCAAACGCCTGCGCGGTCGCCTCGAAGGCCGCGTGCTCAAGCCATACGACGACGCCGCGACCATCGAATCCAAAGGCGTGAAAGCGCCCGTGGTGGCTTATCTGACCGACCCTATGAACCTGCAATTTCTACAGATCCAGGGTTCCGGGCGCATTCAGACCGAGGACGGTAAACAGCTGCGCATCGCCTACGCCGATCAGAACGGCCACCCGTACCGCCCAATCGGCCGCTGGCTGGTCGAGCAAGGCGAGCTGAAGAAAGAAGACGTGACCATGAGCGCGATCAGCAACTGGGCCAAGGCCAACCCATCGCGCATCCCCGAACTGCTCGGCAGTAACCCGAGCTACGTGTTCTTCACCCGCAACCCGGACAGCAACGAAGGCCCGCGTGGTTCGCTGAACGTACCGCTAACTGCCGGCTACAGCGCGGCGGTGGATCGCAAGGTAATTCCGCTGGGCAGCCTGTTGTGGCTGTCGACCACACGTCCGGATGGCTCGGCACTGGTCCGCCCGGTCGCGGCACAGGACACCGGCGGCGCGATTGCTGGCGAGGTTCGCGCGGATCTGTTCTGGGGCACCGGTGATGCGGCCGGGCAATTGGCCGGGGACATGAAGCAGCAGGGGCAGATCTGGATGCTCTGGCCAAAAGGTGCCGCGTTGCCGCAAGTGCCGCAGGTGGCCGACAAACCTTAAAAAGCAAAAGATCGCAGCCTGCGGCAGCTCCTACAGGAGTACGTATTCCTCTGTAGGAGCTGCCGCAGGCTGCGATCTTTTGATCTTGCTCTTTTTACACCGACACGAAGAAGAACGAAGCAATCAACCCCATCCCCACAAACCACACTAGCGACCGCAAGATCGCCCAGTCCGCCAGATAGCAAATGATGTACAGCAGGCGACTGGTGATAAACAGCACCGCCAGCACATTGACCGTCACCAGCTCCGCCGTCCCCACCAGGTGCGCGACGATCACTGCCGCCGCAAACGCCGGCGTCACTTCAAAGCCGTTCATCTGCGCCGCATGCGCACGCCTGGCCACACCGTTGAGACTTTCGAGAAAGTCGCGCGGATCGTGGTTGTCACTCAACCGGTAGCCACCCACGGCTTTCGCCACGCCAGTGCAGATATACGGCAGAAAAATTGCGATCAACACACACCACAGAGCCACCGTCATAACGCCGTCCTTTTTTCGAGTTATAGAATTCGCGAGCGGTCAGAACTTCATCACCAGCATGCCGATCAGCACCAGCCCACAGGCTAAGAGCCGTGGACGGCCGAAAGGTTCTTTCAAGTAGCGCATGCCGAACAGCACCACCAGAATCACACTGATCTCACGCAGTGCCGCGGCCTCCGCAATCGAGCCCAACTGCATCGCCCACAGCACCAGAGCGTAGCTGGCCAATACGCAGAAGCCCACCGCCAACCCCAGCTTCCATTGCTCACGCCAGAACAACATGAACGCCGGACGCTTGGCGACCCACGCCAACAGCGGAAACGGCCACGCGCTGAACAACGTGACCCAGACCAGGTAATCGAGCGGATGCGACCAGCGCCGCAATGCCTGGCCGTCGATGTAGGTGTAGCAACCAATACACAGGCCGATCAACGCCACCACCGGCAGCATCGACCATGGCAAATGCTTGCCGCCACCGCCCTGCCACAACAGACAAACCATGCCCAACGGGATCAGCATGATCCCGAAAATCTGCTGCGTGGTGAGCACTTCACCGGCGAAGATCAAGGTCAGCGCCAGCACCACCAACGGCGACAATCCGCGCATCAGTGGATACACCAGGCCCAGATCGCCGACCCGATACGCCTGAATCAGCAGGTAGCGATACAGCAGCTCAAAAGCTGCCGAAGCGAGAATCCATGGCCAGATTTCCATGGGCGGCAAGCTCACGAATGGAAACGCGATGGCAACGACCAGCAGCGCCACGGTGTCCATGCACGCCACCACCAGCAGCCGCTCGGCGCTGAACTTGATTAACGTATTCCACGTCGCATGCAACAGCGCCGCCATCAATACCAAAGCTGTCGCCAGCACGTCTTACCCCTTATTTTTATGAGTCCCCGTGTAGGAGCTGCCGCAGGCTCGGGCTCCTACAGTGAAAATCCGAATAGTCAGATTATTGATTCGCGATGTGTCAGCAGCTGTTTATACTGCAAGCGACCACGCCGCACTCAGTTGCGCACAGAAAAATACCAATAATTCCTGCCTGCACCGCCCTTCATCGAGATCGGTCGTCGGCTTGCGTATGCCTGATCAAAGCGTCAAGACTACCGACAGAGACCTTGCGCATGCCACTCGCCTTGCTTGCCCTCGCTGTTGCCGCATTCGGCATCGGCACCACTGAATTCGTCATCATGGGCCTGCTGCCCGATGTTGCCCGCGACCTTGCCGTAAGCATTCCTCACGCGGGCCTGTTGATCACCGGTTACGCGTTGGGCGTGGTGTTCGGCGCGCCGATCCTGGCGATCGGCACCGCGAATATGCCGCGTAAAGCAACGCTGCTGGGCATGACGCTGATGTTCATCCTCGGCAATATCCTCTGCGCCCTCGCACCGAACTACGCGACGCTGATGGCTGCTCGTGTGGTCACCGCGCTGTGTCACGGCGCGTTCTTCGGCATTGGCTCGGTGGTTGCCGCCGGGCTGGTCGCGCCGAACAAACGCGCGCAAGCGATTGCGATGATGTTCACCGGCCTGACATTGGCCAACGTCCTCGGCGTACCGCTGGGCACGGCGCTCGGGCAATACGCCGGTTGGCGCTCGACCTTCTGGGCGGTGTCGGTGATTGGTGTCGTCGCCGCCCTGGCGCAGTGGCTGTGGTTGCCGAAACACATCCCGATGGACAAGGCCAACCTTGCCAGCGAGTTCAAGGTGCTGGGCAAGGTCAACGTGTTGCTGGCGCTGGGCATGAGTGTTTTGGCCTCGACCAGTCTGTTCAGCGTGTTCACCTATATCGCGCCGATCCTGCAAGACATCACCGGCGTCAGCCCGCACGGCGTCACAGTGATGCTGCTGTTATTCGGTGTAGGCCTGACCGGCGGCAGCATGCTCGGCGGGCGTCTGGCTGATAGCCGTTTGCTGCCGTCGCTGGTCGGTGTGGCCCTGGCGGTGGTGGTGATTCTGGCGGCGTTCAGCCAGACCAGCCGCTCGGTTGTGCCGGCGGCAATCACCCTGGTGCTGTGGGGGATTTTTGCTTTTGCGCTGTGCCCGATTCTGCAATTGCTGATCATCGATCAGGCCCACGAAGCGCCGAACCTCGGCTCGACGTTGAACCAGAGCGCTTTCAACCTCGGTAATGCCGCGGGTGCGTGGATCGGCGGGCTGGTGGTGGCCAGTGGCGCGGATCTGGCGGACTTGCCGTGGACCGGTGCGCTGGTTGGCGTATTGACCGTGCTGACGGCGCTGTTTTTCATCTATCTGCAACGTCGCGGCGCGGCTGCGGTCAATGTGTCCGGTTAATCGTGATGTGCCAGAAAGCGCCCTCACCCTAGCCATCTCCCTGAGGGAGAGGGGACTGACCGTGTTGAGTGTTCGAGTTACATCGACCTGAAATTTCGAGCCGAACTCAGGCCCTGAAAGACTTGAAGATCTGCTCCCTTTCCCCCTCTCCCCAAGGGAGAGGGCTGGGGTGAGGGGGCTCTTGATCTCATCACACCATCAACTGTGTCCCGATCCTGACTCAGCCCATCCAACCCCTGCACCAAAGATTCGGTGCGCTATCTTTCACCCCTCATCCAAAGGACCCCGGATGCTTGAACTTGTCGCCGCTTTCATCTGCCTTACCACCCTCCTCACCTTCGTCAACTTCCGCTTCATCGGCCTGCCGCCGACCATCGGCGTGATGGTCACCGCACTGCTGTTCTCGCTGATCCTGCAAGGCCTGAGCGTGCTCGGCTACCCCGGTCTCGAAGAACGCGTGCAGCAACTGATCGGCCAGATCGACTTCGGCGATCTGCTGATGAACTGGATGCTCTCGTTCCTGCTGTTCGCCGGCGCCCTGCACGTTAACCTCAACGATCTGCGCAGCTACCGCTGGCCCATCGGCCTGTTGGCGACCTTCGGTGTGTTGATTGCCACGACGGTGATCGGCAGCCTCGCCTATTACATTTTTGCCCTGTTCGGCTGGCACGTGAGCTTCTTGTACTGCTTGCTGTTCGGCGCGCTGATTTCGCCGACCGACCCGATTGCCGTGCTCGGCGTGCTGCGTACCGCCAACGCCTCGAAGCCGCTGAAAACCACCATTGTCGGTGAGTCGCTGTTCAACGACGGCACAGCCGTCGTGGTGTTCACCGTGCTGCTGGGCATCGCCCAACTCGGCGAAACCCCGACCGTCAGCGCCACCGCGATGTTGTTCGTTCATGAAGCCATCGGCGGTGTGCTGTTCGGCGGTCTGATCGGTTATCTGGTTTATCGAATGATCAAAAGCGTCGAGCAGCATCAGATCACAGTGATGCTGACCTTGGCGCTGGTCATCGGCGGTTCGGCGATGGCCACCGAGATTCATGTTTCGGCACCGATCGCGATGGTGGTCGCCGGTCTGATCATCGGTAACGTCGGGCGTAATCTGGCGATGAATGACATGACCCGCCGCTATCTCGACGGTTTCTGGGAGTTGCTGGATGACATGCTCAATGCGCTGCTGTTCGCGCTGATCGGCATGGAGTTGTTGCTGCTGCCATTCAACTGGCTGCACATGGCTGCGGCTGGTTTGCTCGCGGTGGCGATTCTACTGTCGCGCCTGCTCACCGTGGCCCCGGCGATTCTGCTGCTGCGCCGCTGGCGGACAGTGCCAGCCGGCACCATCCGCATTCTGACCTGGGGCGGCTTGCGCGGCGGTGTTTCGGTGGCACTGGCGCTGGCCCTGCCGCTGGGCCCGGAGCGTGATCTGCTGCTGAGCATCACTTACATTGTGGTGCTGTCATCGATCCTGTTGCAGGGGCTGACCATCGGCAAACTGGTCAAGCATGCGACTCGCAACGAGCCGGTAACCGTGACTGAACCAGCGCATCACTGATCATTTTTTGATCTCTCGCGGATCAGGTTTCTCGGCCTGATCCGCAGACTCCTTCGGCGCACCGCTCTCACTGCGAATCTGCGCATGGCTGATCAGCGCGAAGATAAAGCTGCCGCCAATGATGTTCCCCGCCAGCGTCGGCCCAGCGAAGACCATCCAGAAATCACTCCACGGCAGCTCGCCGGCGAACACCAGATATGACACCTCCGCCGAACCCACCACGATGTGAGTGAAGTCGCCGAGCGCCATCAGGTAGGTGATGAGGATAATGATCCACATCTTCGCGCTCTCCATGGACGGAATCATCCAGACCATAGTGGCGATCATCCAGCCGGAAACGATGCCCTTGGCGAACATCTGGCTGGCGTGGTTTTCCATGACCTTGCGGCCGATTTCGAGAAAGGCGTGGTCAGTCTTGGTGTCGAAGATCGGCAGTTCGAGCATCACGTACGCGACCAGAATCGTGCCGCACAGGTTGCCGACCAGCACCACCGTCCACAGGCGGATCAGCCGGCCGAAGTTTTGCAGGGTCGGCTTGGTCATGACCGGCAGCACGGCAGTCAGGGTGTTTTCGGTGAACAGTTGCTGACGGGCGAGGATCACCGCGAGAAAACCTGCGCAGTAGCCGAAGCTGGCGATCACCTTGAATTCGTCACCGTCGGGCAGGCGCGAGTTGAGCAGGCCCATGCCCATCAATGACAAGCCCATGGTCAGCCCGGCCGCCAGCGCCGACCACCACAGCGCGGCGATGCTGCGCTCCAGTTCCTGATCGCCTTGGCTGCGGATGATTTCGTGCAGAACGGCCGCGCGGGGCGGCTGGTTTTTCTCGACTTCGTGTTGCTCTTTGGCCGAGAGATCGGGGGTCTTGCCGTCGGTGGGAGTGGTCATGGCGTGGGAACCGTGGGGGTGGTGTTTACCTACGACCCTTGCGGCTTGGAATACGTTCTGTGAGCGCCACGCTAATAGTGTAGGAGCTGCCGAAGGCTCGGGCCGCGATCGGACGATCTTTTGATCTTGCTTTACAAAAAACAAAGTCAAAAGATCGCAGCCTGCGGCAGCTCCTACAGAGCTCGCATTACTCGCTGACTAACTCATCTTCCTGGAACTGGTCTTTGACGTACTTGATCTCAGTGCGCCCGTGCGGTGCCGGCAAGCCGTCTTCGCCCAGATTGACGAAAACCATCTTCTCAACGGTGAGAATGCTCTTGCGGGTGATCTTGTTGCGCACTTCGCACGTCAGGGTGATCGAGGTGCGGCCGAATTCGGTGGCGGTAATGCCCAGTTCGATGATGTCGCCCTGGCGCGAGGCGCTGACGAAGTTGATCTCGGAAATGTACTTGGTCACCACGCGCTGATTGCCCAACTGTACGATCGCGTAAATCGCCGCTTCCTCGTCGATCCAGCGCAGCAGGCTGCCGCCGAACAGGGTGCCGTTGGGGTTGAGGTCTTCGGGTTTTACCCATTTGCGGGTGTGGAAATTCATCTTCACTCCTGAGTGTCTTGCCGAACGATGGACGGTATCTTGGCAGACTGAGCGGTCAGGCTCCATGCGGCTTCGACTATGGTCGTCATTAACGATCTTCATCTGGCCGACAGAAACCCTTTGGAAGATCAGTCTAGACGGCTATAATCGCCCCCGTTTCAAAACGGTCATCTTCAATTGATACCGTTTTCCCGCCACCTGTCCGAGGGGCGCTGCAGCAGGTTCAACCTGTCAGGCTCGGATGGGGCGTTGACCGGCCTTAGGCTGGACACTAAACGCACAACGGCGCCCATTCGCATACATTACGAATGGAGGCTCTTCATGAGCGCTGTTATCACGCCTGCAGATTTTAACGATTACAAAGTTGCCGACATGTCCCTGGCTGCCTGGGGCCGTCGCGAAACCATCATCGCCGAATCGGAAATGCCGGCTCTGATGGGTCTGCGTCGCAAGTATTCCGGCGAACAGCCGTTGAAAGGCGCCAAGATTCTCGGCTGCATCCACATGACCATTCAGACTGCCGTGCTGATCGAAACCCTGGTTGCCCTGGGTGCCGAAGTACGTTGGTCGTCGTGCAACATTTTCTCGACTCAGGATCAGGCTGCTGCCGCTATCGCTGCTGCCGGTATCCCGGTTTTCGCCTGGAAAGGCGAAACTGAAGAAGAGTACGAGTGGTGCCTGGAGCAGACCATCCTGAAGGATGGCCAGCCATGGGACGCCAACATGATCCTCGACGACGGCGGCGACCTGACTCAGTTGCTGCACGACAAGTACCCACAAGTACTGGATCGCGTTCACGGCGTGACCGAAGAAACCACCACCGGCGTACACCGTCTGCTGGACATGCTGGCCAAGGGCGAGCTGAAAATCCCGGCCATCAACGTCAACGACTCGGTGACCAAGTCCAAGAACGACAACAAGTACGGCTGCCGTCACAGCCTGAACGACGCGATCAAGCGCGGTACTGACCACCTGCTGTCCGGCAAGCAAGCGCTGGTCATCGGTTACGGTGACGTGGGCAAGGGCTCCGCTCAGTCCCTGCGTCAGGAAGGCATGATCGTTAAAGTCTCCGAAGTTGACCCGATCTGCGCCATGCAAGCGTGCATGGACGGTTTCGAACTGGTTTCGCCGTTCATCGACGGTATCAACAACGGCACCGAAGCAAGCATCGACAAAGCGCTGCTGGGCAAGATCGACCTGATCGTGACCACCACCGGTAACGTCAACGTTTGCGACGCGAACATGCTCAAAGCTCTGAAGAAGCGCGCTGTTGTCTGCAACATCGGTCACTTCGACAACGAGATCGACACCGCTTTCATGCGCAAGAACTGGGCATGGGAAGAAGTGAAGCCACAGGTGCACAAGATTCACCGTACCGGCCCGGGCGCTTTCGACGCACAGAACGACGACTACCTGATCCTGCTGGCCGAAGGCCGTCTGGTAAACCTGGGCAACGCCACGGGTCACCCAAGCCGCATCATGGACGGTTCGTTCGCCAACCAGGTTCTGGCACAGATCTTCCTGTTCGGCCAGAAGTACGCCGACCTGTCGCCAGCCCAGAAAGCCGAGCGTCTGACCGTTGAAGTACTGCCGAAGAAACTCGACGAAGAAGTGGCCCTGGAAATGGTTCGCGGCTTCGGCGGCGTGGTCACGCAACTGACCAAACAACAGGCTGACTACATCGGCGTCACCGTCGAAGGCCCGTTCAAGCCGCACGCTTACCGCTACTGATTGGCTGAGCGTCGACGCGGTGTGCCTGGCGCACCGCGTTGCCTGACTGGCGCTGCTGACCGCTCTGTGTAGGAGCTGCCGCAGGCTGCGATCTGTTGATCTGCAAAGATCGCAGCCTGCGGCAGCTCCTACAGGGTGCAGCGTCCGGCTTACGTGTTTCCAAGGGTATGACCATGTCCCAAGACCGTCGCTACAGCTTCGAGTTCTTCCCGACCAAGACCGATGCTGGGCATGAAAAACTGCTCGCCACTGCCCGTCAGTTGGCCACTTACAACCCTGATTTCTTTTCCTGCACCTATGGCGCTGGTGGTTCGACCCGTGATCGCACCCTCAACACCGTTCTGCAACTGGAAAGCGAAGTCAAAATCCCGGCCGCACCGCACCTGTCGTGCGTCGGCGACAGCAAGGACGATCTGCGCGGCCTGCTGAACGAGTACAAGGCTGCCGGCATCAAGCGCATCGTCGCCCTGCGTGGTGACCTGCCGTCCGGCATGGGCATGACCAGCGGCGAGCTGCGTCACGCCAATGAACTGGTTGAATTCATTCGTGAAGAAACCGGCGATCATTTCCACATCGAAGTTGCCGCTTACCCGGAGATGCATCCACAAGCACGCAACTACGAAGACGATCTGGCCAACTTCGTGCGCAAGGCCCGTGCCGGCGCCGACAGCGCAATCACCCAGTACTTCTTCAACGCCGACAGCTACTTCTATTTCGTCGACCGTTTGCAGGCGCAGGGTGTCGATCTGCCAATCGTTCCAGGGATCATGCCGATCACCAACTACAGCAAACTCGCGCGCTTCTCCGATGCCTGCGGTGCGGAAATCCCGCGCTGGATCCGCAAGCAACTGGAAGCCTACGGCGATGACACACAAAGCATTCAGCGCTTTGGTGAGCAAGTCGTCAGCGAGATGTGCGAACGCCTGTTGCAGGGCGGCGCGCCGGGGCTGCACTTTTATTCCATGAACCAGGCCGAGCCGAGTCTGGCGATCTGGAATAACCTGAAGTTGCCGCGTTGAAACAGCGGCAAGCTTCAAGCTGAAAGCAACAAGCAAGATCAAAAGATCGCAGCCTTCGGCAGCTCCTACACAGGATTTAATTACACCTGTAGGAGCTGCCGAA
>NZ_AKJR01000069.1:0-41410 GCF_000282235.1 Pseudomonas sp. GM24
CCGAAGGCTGCGATCTTTTTGATCTGGTCTGTTAAAAAACAAGATCAAAAGATCGCAGCCTTCGGCAGCTCCTACACACGGAACGGCGTGAAATCAGATCGGGTTGGGGCAGTCGATGAAGATGTGTTCGACGGCAAAGCGTTTTGCCAGGTATTCGCCCAGCGCCTGTACGCCATAGCGCTCGGTGGCGTGGTGGCCGGCGGCAATGAAGCTGATGTCGTTCTCGCGGGCGCTGTGGAAGGTCTGTTCGGAAGCCTCACCGCTCAGATAGAGATCGACGCCTGCGGCGACGGCTTGATCGATATAGCCCTGACCGCCGCCGGTGCACCAGCCGACCCGGCGGATCATCGGATTACCTTCAATCAGCAACGGTTCGCGGCCCATGACTTCTTGCACCTTGCGGGCGAAATCGCGCGCGGTCATCGGCTCTTTCAAAGACCCGACCAGACCAACGATTTTAAGATTATCCGGATCCAGCGGGCCTTCAACAGTGATGTCCAATTGCCGAGCAAGCTGCACGTTATTGCCGACATCAGGATGCAAATCCAGCGGCAAGTGGTAAGCGAGCAGACTGATGTCGTGCTTGAGCAAGGTCTTCAGTCGACGCTGCTTCATGCCAGTGATGCAAGGGTTCTCGCCCTTCCAGAAGTAACCGTGGTGCACCAGCACCAGATCGGCCCCGGCCTCGACGGCGGCATCCAGCAAGGCCTGACTGGCCGTGACGCCACTGACGATGCGCATCACTTGCGGACGGCCCTCGACCTGCAATCCATTCGGGCAATAATCGGCAATTTTCGCACTGCCGAGGTAACGGTCGGCTTCTTCGACGAGGGTGCTGAGGGCAACGGCCATGAAAGACTCCTAAATATCCCGTTCAGAGGCGCGCGCGGCCTCGTATAATGCGCGACATTATGGGCGGTCTGACCCCGCCTGCAACTCTTCCAGGACGTGCTTAATGCTCAAGGCGCTGCGTTTTATGGGCTGGCCACTGTTGGCCGGCGTGCTTATCGCTCTGTTGATTATTCAGCGTTACCCGCAGTGGGTCGGGCTGCCGAGCCTCGACGTCAACCTGCAACAGGCCCCGCAAACCACCAGCGTGCAGCAGGGGCCGGTGTCCTATGCCGATGCGGTAACTATCGCAGCGCCCTCGGTGGTCAATCTGTACACCACCAAAGTCATCAACAAACCGGCGCATCCGCTGTTTGAAGATCCCCAGTTCCGCCGCTTCTTTGGTGATAACTCGCCAAAGCAGAAACGCATGGAATCGAGCCTCGGCTCCGGCGTGATCATGAGCCCGGAAGGCTACATCCTCACCAACAACCACGTGACCAGCGGCGCCGATCAGATTGTGGTCGCCCTGAAGGACGGCCGTGAAACTCTCGCCCGCGTGATCGGCAGTGATCCGGAAACCGACCTCGCGGTGTTGAAGATCGACCTGAAAACCCTGCCGGCGATCACGGTCGGCCGTTCCGACAACATCCGCATCGGCGACGTCGCGCTGGCCATCGGTAACCCGTTTGGCGTCGGCCAGACCGTGACCATGGGCATCATCAGCGCCACCGGGCGTAATCAGTTGGGCCTGAACAACTACGAAGACTTTATCCAGACCGACGCGGCGATCAACCCGGGCAACTCCGGCGGCGCACTGGTCGATGCCAACGGCAACCTCACCGGCATCAACACGGCGATTTTCTCCAAGTCCGGCGGCTCGCAAGGCATTGGCTTTGCGATCCCGGTGAAACTGGCGATGGAAGTGATGAAGTCGATCATTGAGCACGGTCAGGTGATTCGTGGCTGGCTGGGGATTGAAGTTCAACCGCTGACGCAGGAACTGGCCGAGTCGTTCGGTTTGTCCGGGCGCCCGGGGATTGTCGTCGCGGGGATCTTCCGCGATGGCCCGGCGCAGAAGGCAGGCCTGCAGTTGGGTGACGTGATTCTGAGTATCGATGGCGAGCCGGCCGGCGATGGTCGCCGTTCGATGAACCAGGTCGCGCGGATCAAGCCGACCGACAAAGTGACGATTCAGGTGATGCGCAACGGCAAAGAGATCAAGCTCACCGCTGAAATCGGCCTGCGTCCGCCACCGGCACCGGTGAAAGAAAAAGAAGAATAAAACTTTGCTCGCGCGGAATGCGCGGATAAAAGACATTCTCAACAGGCATGTTATATTGTTTCAATTCTAAGAATTGGAACAACATAACATGTCGTCTCGAACAAAGGTTTCCCTGCTCGGCCTGAGCCTCGGCTTGCTGGTCGATCCCGCCTTCGCCGAAGAACCCGAACCGATTGAACTCGACGCCATCAGCGTCATTTCCGACTATGAATCGCCGACCGGACCGGTCAAGGGATACCGCGCTACGCGCTCATCCAGCGCGACCAAGACCGACACCGCGATCCGCGATATCCCGCAGGCGATCAGCGTGGTGCCCGCCAGCGTGCTCAAGGATCTGGGCAGCACCAGTGTCGAGCGCGCACTGGATTTTGCCGGCGGTGTATCGAAGCAGAACAACTTCGGTGGCCTGACGCTATACGAATACAGCGTGCGCGGCTTCACCACTTCGGAGTTCTACAAGGACGGTTTCAGCGCCAATCGCGGTTATCCGAGCACACCCGACGCGGCCAGCATCGAGCGCATCGAAGTGCTCAAAGGCCCCGCCGCCAGTCTGTATGGCCGAGGCGATCCCGGCGGCACGGTAAACATCGTCACCAAGAAACCGCAGCCCGAAGCGTTCACCACCCTGCAAACCAGCGCCGGCAGTTGGGACCGTTATCGCACCGCACTGGACGTCAACACGCCGCTGGATGATCAGGGTGATGTGCTGTCGCGGATCAATCTCGCGGTCGAAGATAACAATAGCTTTCGCGATCACGTCGACAGCAAACGCGTGTTCGTTGCGCCCTCGATCAGTTGGCAATTGAACCCGGACACGTCGCTATTGGTGGAAAGCGAAATCGTCCGTCACAGCTCGACGTTCGATCGCGGCATCGTCGCGCCCAACAACAAATGGAGCGGTGTTTCGCGTTCGACTTTCCTCGGCGAACCCAATGACGGCAACATCGACAATCACAACAATCTTCTTCAAGCCACGCTGGAGCATCACCTCAACGACAGCTGGAAACTGCGCCTGGCCAGCCACTACAAGGAAGGCAAACTCTGGGGCGACGCCTCGGAACAACGGGCACTGAACGCCGACGGCCACACGGTCAACCGTCGCTTGCGCGAACGCGATACAAGTTGGCACGACAGCATCACCCAACTGGAATTGCGCGGTCTGTTCGACCTCGGTCCTTGGCAGCATGAACTGCTGATCGGCACCGAGTATGAAAACTTCCGCAAGAACGAACGCGTCACCACCATTGCCGGCGGCCCTTACGCCATCGACATCTATAAGCCGATCTACGGCCAGCCAAAACCCAATGGCGCACGCTCGGGCACTGACTTCTTCGAACAGGTCGAAAGTCATGCGCTGAACCTGCAGGATCAGATCGTCTTCACCGACAAATTGCGCGGAATGATCGGCGCACGTTTCGAACATTTCGACCAGCACATCGACGATCACAGCCGTAACGCCAAGAGCAGTCAGCGCCATGACGCCCTCACCCAGCGCGCCGGCCTGCTCTATCAACTGACGCCGAACACCGGCCTGTTCGCCAACGCCTCGACCTCGTTCAAACCGAACAATGGCCTAGATGCCTCCGGCAAATCCTTCGATCCGGAAGAAGGCGTCGGTTACGAAGTCGGGATCAAGAACGAGCTGTTTGACGAGCGCCTGAGCAGCACCCTCGCCTTCTTCCACATCGACAAGGAAAACGTCCTCGCCCTCGACCCGGCCAGCGACACCAGCCGCGCGATGGGCAAGGCGCGCAGTCGCGGCTTCGATCTGCAAATCACCGGGCAAGTGACTGACGCAGTGCGGGTGATCGGCGCGTTCGCTTACATCGACGCCGAAGTGACCCAGGGTGACGCGGCAATTCCCACCGGCAGCCGCATCCTCGGCGTGGCCAAGCGCAGCGGCAGCCTGCTCGGGGTTTACGAGTTTCAGGATGGCCATTTGCGCGGCTCGGACGTCGGCGCAGCGTTTACCTATGTCGGCGACCGCTCGGGAGAGTCCGGCAGCGACTTCGAACTTCCGGCGTATCACACCGTCGACCTGCTCGCGCATTACAAGGCCAGCGACAAGGTCACCGTCGGCCTCAATCTGAACAACCTTTTCGACGAAAAGTATTACGAGCGCTCCTACAGCAACTACTGGGTCAACCCCGGCGAGCCGCGCAATTTCACTGTCAGCCTGACACTCAATCTGTAAAAGGACGTCACCATGCAATACGACAAAACCCTTGTGCTCATCGCCGCGCTGTTCGCAGGCGAAGTCTCGGCTCATGGCCTATGGACCGAAGAGCGTCGCGGCAATATCGAAGTGGTCTACGGTCATGGTGCCGAGGACAACGCGTTCAAAGCGCAGAAGATCAGAGGTGCCTGGGCTTACGACGTTGCCGGCAAGATGATTCCGGTGAGCGTCGAGCGCCTGGCGGATCATGCTCGCCTGAAACCTTTGAAGTCGCCGGCGGTGATGGCCGTGGCATTGAACAATGGCATGTGGTCGCAAACGGCCGACAAGAAGTGGGTCAACGAAGGCCGCAGCAAAGTGCCGGGCGCCATTGAGGCAACCGAGACGTTCAAGTACAGCCTGGCGATTTATCAGCCGGGGGCGAAGTTGCCGAAACTCGATCAGATCAAACTGCTGATTCTGCCGGAGGTTGATCCGCTGACGGTTGGGCCGGGCAAGTCATTACCGGTGCGGGTGTTGCTCGATGGCAAACCGGCGGCTGGGGTGAAGTTGATTGGCGATTATCGCAGTGCGCCGAACACATTGAGCACCGCGACTGACAAGGATGGTCGGGCGCAGGTGTTGGTGAGGAATGAAGGGTTGAATGTGATTGCGGCGCAGGTTGAGGTGCCGGTGAAGAACAGTGTGGATGTGAATAGTCGTGGGTTGTTCAGTTCGCTGACATTCCTCGGCGAGCCGCATCACGAATAAAAGCACACCCTCACCCCAGCCCTCTCCCAGAGGGAGAGGGAGCCGACCGATGTGCAGGGCGTCATGCATCGACCTGGAAGACCGAGTCGATTATGGATTCGGTAAAGCAGCATCAGGTCGGTGCAGTTCAACAGCATCCCCCATTCAGTCCCCTCTCCCTCCGGGAGAGGGCTAGGGTGAGGGGCTCTTGCTTTTATAGATCGCCAAGCCCATCGATCAGCGCCTGATTCTGCTCCGGCGTGCCAATCGAAATCCGCAGGAACTGCGCAATCCGCTCCTGCTTGAAGTGCCGCACAATCACACCCTGCTCGCGCAATTTAGCCGCCAGCCCCGCCGCATCATGCTGCGGGTGCCGGGCGAAGATGAAGTTGGCCGCCGACGGCAGTACTTCAAAACCCTTGGCCTGCAACTGTGCAATCACCCACTCACGGCTTTCGATCACCAGACGGCAAGTCTTGCCGAAATGCTCGCGATCTTCGAACGCCGCCGCCGCACCGACAATCGCCAGACGATCCAGCGGATAAGAGTTGAAGCTGTTCTTGATCCGCTCTAACGCCTCGATCAAATCCGGATGCCCAACCGCCAGACCAACGCGCAAACCCGCCAGCGAACGCGACTTGGACAACGTCTGCGTCACCAGCAGGTTCGGATAACGGTCCACCAGAGTGATCGCCGTCTCGCCGCCGAAGTCGATATAGGCCTCGTCAACCACCACGACCGAATCCGCGCTGGCCTTGAGGATCTGCTCGACCGCGTCCAGCGCCAGCAGGCATCCGGTTGGCGCATTCGGATTCGGGAAAATGATCCCGCCATTCGGCTTGGCATAGTCTGCCGGGTCGATCTGGAACTGCGCATCCAGCGGGACCGCATCAAACTCGATGCCGTACAAACCGCAATACACCGGATAGAAGCTGTAGCTGATGTCGGGGAACAACAGCGGCTTATCGTGTTGCAGCAAGCCGTGAAAAATGTGCGCGAGCACTTCATCCGAACCGTTGCCGAGGAACACCTGATTGCTCTGCACACCGTAATACTGGGCGACGGCGGTTTTCAGCAGGTCGCTGTTCGGGTCCGGGTACAGACGCAGGTTGTCATTCAGTTCGGTCTGCATCGCTGCCAAGGCTTTTGGCGACGGGCCGTACGGGTTTTCATTGGTGTTGAGCTTGACCAGTTTGGTCAGCTTCGGTTGTTCGCCCGGCACGTAGGGCACCAGATCCTTGACGAACGGGCTCCAGAATTTACTCATCGCTCAGTTCCCCTGCCCTTTTAGAAAGTCTTCGTCTTTGATGCGGTATTCGGCACTGCGTGCGTGGGCGCTCAGCGATTCTCCACGGGCCAATACCGATGCCGTTTTACCCAGCTCGGAAGCGCCGGCCTCGGAGCAGAAAATGATCGACGAACGCTTCTGGAAGTCATACACACCCAGCGGCGAGGAGAAGCGCGCGGTGCCGGAGGTCGGCAGCACGTGGTTCGGGCCAGCGCAGTAGTCGCCCAGCGCTTCGGAGGTGTGACGGCCCATGAAGATCGCGCCAGCATGGCGGATCTGCGGCAGCCAGGCTTGCGGGTCAGCGACCGAAAGCTCCAAGTGTTCCGGGGCAATACGGTTGGCGACTTCGATCGCTTGCGCCATGTCCTTCACGTGAATCAGCGCACCGCGGCCATTGATCGAGGTTTCGATGATGGTCGCGCGGTCCATGGTCGGCAGCAGTTTATCGATGCTCGCGGCGACCTTGTCGAGGAACTCGGCGTCCGGGCTGACCAGAATCGCCTGGGCGTCTTCGTCGTGCTCGGCTTGCGAGAACAGGTCCATGGCGATCCAGTCCGGATCGGTCTGGCCGTCGCAGACCACGAGAATTTCCGAAGGGCCGGCGATCATGTCGATGCCGACCTGACCGAATACGTGACGCTTGGCCGTGGCGACATAGATGTTGCCCGGGCCAACGACTTTGTCGACTTGCGGCACGCTTTCGGTGCCATAGGCCAGCGCCGCAACGGCTTGCGCGCCGCCGATGGTGAACACCCGGTCGACGCCGGCGATGCACGCAGCCGCCAGC
The DNA here is from genome assembly GCF_000282235.1 of Pseudomonas sp. GM24. Taxonomy (NCBI): domain Bacteria; kingdom Pseudomonadati; phylum Pseudomonadota; class Gammaproteobacteria; order Pseudomonadales; family Pseudomonadaceae; genus Pseudomonas; species Pseudomonas sp. GM24. The sequence goes on from NZ_AKJR01000069.1 coordinate 7,094, forward strand.
ACCAGCTCATTGATTTCACCGCGTGGCGTCGGCACCACCATGACCACTTCGGTCACGCCGGCGACCTTGGCCGGAATCGCGTTCATCAATACCGACGACGGATACGACGCCTTGCCACCCGGCACGTACAGACCGGCGCGATCCAGCGGCGTGACCTTCTGGCCCAGCACAGTGCCGTCAGCTTCGGTGTAGCTCCACGAATCCTGCTTCTGTTTTTCGTGGTAGCTGCGCACGCGAGCCGCAGCTTTTTCGAGTGCTTCGCGCTGTGCCACGGTGATGCGCGTCAGCGCCAGTTCCAGGCGCTCACGCGGCAGAATCAGATCGGCCATCGAAGCGACTTCGAGGCCGTCGAACTTCTGGGTGAACTCGACCAGCGCCGCGTCACCGCGTTCGCGCACAGCCTTGATGATGTCCAGCACGCGCTGATTGACCGAGTCGTCAGACACACTTTCCCAGCTCAGCAGATGATCCAGATGATGCGCGAAATCCGGGTCAGCAGCGTTGAGTCGGCGAATTGCAGTCGGTGCGGTCATAGCGAGAGCCTCATAGGAATGGCAAAAACTCAGGCGCCCGAAACTATCATTCGATCCGCTTGGGCACCTGAGAATTCTGGCTATGAGGCGGATAGACGGCGCGACTTGGGGTCGCGCAGGTAAATCAGCCGCGGTGTCGCGATTCCACTGCGTTGCGCAGGGTATCGATCAACGCCTGGATTCGGGCGTGTTGCATTTTCATCGAAGCCTTGTTGACCACCAGGCGCGAGCTGATCGTGGCGATCAGTTCCTGAGGTTCCAGGCCGTTGGCGCGCAGGGTGTTGCCGGTGTCGACCACGTCGATGATCTTGTCAGCGAGACCGATCAGCGGTGCCAGCTCCATCGAGCCGTACAGCTTGATGATGTCGACCTGACGGCCCTGCTCGGCGTAGTAGCGCTTGGCGACGTTGACGAACTTGGTCGCCACGCGCAGACGGCCCTTGGGCTCAGGCGCGCCGATCTTGCCGGCGGTCATCAGCTTGCACTGGGCGATCTGCAGATCCAGTGGCTCGTAGAGGCCCTGGCCGGTGTATTCCATCAACACGTCTTTACCGGCAACGCCGAGGTCAGCCGCGCCATGCTCGACGTAAGTCGGCACATCGGTGGCACGCACGATCAGCAGACGAACGTCGTCTTGCGTCGTGGGGATGATCAGCTTGCGGCTCTTGTCCGGATTCTCGGTCGGCACGATGCCCGCTTCGGCGAGAAGCGGCAGGGTGTCGTCAAGGATGCGGCCCTTGGACAGTGCGATGGTCAACATGGGAAACGTCAGTCCTTATCAAGGTACTCATGTCCGGTCGCAATCGGCGCCGGACACACATCGAGCCGGAAACCGGCTCGACTCTTAAAATCAGTGGACACGTCCCTGTGTCCCAATCCAGCAATCAGCCCGGAACGCGACGGATCTTGGCGCCCAGCATCTGCAGTTTTTCTTCGATGCACTCGTAACCACGGTCGATGTGGTAGATGCGGTCGATCAGCGTGTCACCTTCGGCAACCAGTGCCGAGATCACCAGGCTGGCCGAAGCACGCAGGTCGGTGGCCATTACTGGCGCGCCCTTGAGGACTTCAGTACCGGTAACGATGGCAGTGTTGCCTTCGACCTGAATCTTGGCGCCCATGCGGTGCAACTCGTACACGTGCATGAAACGGTTTTCGAAGATCGTCTCGATTACCGCACCGGTGCCTTCGGCAATGGCGTTGAGCGAGATGAACTGCGCCTGCATGTCGGTCGGGAATGCAGGGTACGGCGCGGTGCGCACGTTGACTGCTTTCGGACGCTTGCCGTGCATGTTCAGCTCGATCCAGTCTTCACCGCAGGTGATTTCTGCACCGGCTTCACGGAGTTTTTCCAGAACGGCTTCAAGGATGGTCGGATCGGTGTCCTTGACCTTGACGCGGCCACCGGTAACGGCAGCTGCGACCAGGTAGGTACCGGTTTCGATACGGTCAGGCATGACTTTATAGAAAGCCGAACCCAGACGCTCGACGCCATCAATGGTGATGGTGTCGGTACCGGCGCCGGAAACCTTGGCGCCCATGGCGTTGAGGAAGTTCGCCAGGTCAACCACTTCAGGTTCACGTGCGGCGTTCTGCAACACGCTGCGGCCCTTGGCCAGAGCAGCGGCCATCATGATGTTCTCGGTACCGGTCACGCTGACGGTGTCGAAGAAGAAGTGCGCACCGCGCAGGCCACCTTCAGGGGCCTTGGCCTTGATGTAGCCGCCTTCGACGTCGATGACCGCGCCCATGGCTTCGAGGCCACGGATGTGCAGGTCGACCGGACGCGAACCGATGGCGCAACCGCCAGGCAGTGCCACTTCGGCTTCACCGAAACGGGCAACCATCGGGCCCAGTACCAGGATCGAGGCACGCATGGTTTTCACCAGTTCGTACGGCGCGATCAGGGTCTTGATGGTGCGCGGGTCGATTTCGACGCTGAGCTTCTCGTCGATCACCGGCTCAATGCCCATGCGACCGAACAGCTCGATCATGGTGGTGATGTCGTGCAGGTGCGGCAGGTTGCCAACGGTCACCGGGCCATCGCACAGCAGGGTAGCAGCCAGGATCGGCAGGGCAGAGTTTTTTGCGCCGGAAATGCGGATCTCGCCATCAAGACGAGCGCCACCGGTAATAATCAATTTATCCATAAGAATCTCGACGCCCTTAGGCTCAGGTGCGCTCGGCCCAGGCCGCGCTGCTGAAAAATTTCATAGTGACCGCATGGATGCTGCCATCGGTGATCCATGGGTTCAAATGGGCATAGATCTGCTGCTGACGCTTCACCGGGCTCAACGCCGCCAGTTCATCGCTAATCACGTTCAGCTGGAAATTGCAGCCTTCGCCCTCAACTTCTACCAACGTTCCGGGCAGCTTTCCTTCAAGGAAGCTCTTCACTTCTACGGCCTGCATGCTCAACCTCAATCGGCGCCCTGTGCGCACGGGTCGGACATCATACAAAAAAGCCCCGCGCCTGCGAACCCCGCATGGCAGGACTCTGACGGGGGGCTTCTTTATCGATGTGGGTTCAGGGGTGCGCCAACAGTTCGGTCAGTTCACTGACCTGAGCAATTTCGCGCATGTCTTCGGGCATCGCACGGATGCTGACAGCCTTGCCGGCCGCATTCGCATCGCGCATGAAGCACAGCAGCAACGACAAACCGACGCTGCTGGACTTCTTCACCGCCGAGCAATCGATCACCAGCGAAGCAGCCTTGCTGGACTTGATCAGCGCCTGGCCTTCCTTGCGCAGGTCGGCACCGGTGCGATAGTCCAGCACGCCACTGAGCAGAAGCTCGTCGACATCACTCATACGAACTGCGGCCTCATTCATTGCGCGGGGTTCTTTTCGGTGGCTTCCTTGGCCTTGGCCACTTCCCCGGCCCAACCATTGATGGTCTTGTCCAGATCGTTGCCATTGCGCTGCATCGCGTCGGCGAACTGATCACGGAACAGCTTGCCGATGTTGATGCCGTTGATGATCACGTTGCGCAGTTTCCACTCGCCGTTGATCTTCTCGAGCGTGTACTGCACAGGATAGATCGCGCCGCTGCTGCCCTTGACGGTCATGTTGACGCTGGTGCGATCGCCCGATTCGTCCTTGGCAGGATCAACGGTGATGCCCTGATTGTTGTACTCAAGCAAGGCGTTGCCGTAGAACTGAAACAGGCCTTTCTTGAAGTTTTCCTGGAAGGTCTGCATCTGCGCCGGCGTGGCCTTGCGCGAATACTTGACCGTCATGATGCTCTTGGAAATGCCTTCGGCATCCACTACCGGCCCGACGATGTTGTTAAGCGCCGTGTAGAAATCGGTCGGGTCCTGCTTGTATTTCTCTTTGTTGGCAGCCAGGTCGGCCAGCAACCGGGTGGTCGTGTCCTGAACCAGATCATGTGCCGAAGTCGCAGCAGCCACGGCGTTACCCATCAACGGCAAGGCCGCCAACAGCACCAACAGGCTGCGTCGCAAGATAGAGATCATTCAAAAGCTCCTCATTTGGCGTCTTTGCTAACGGTATTGAGCAGGAATTTACCGATCAGGTCTTCCAGTACCAGTGACGACTGGGTGTCGTGGATGGTTCCGCCATCCTTCAGCGGCTTGTCTTCACCACCTACGCTGATACCGATGTACTTCTCGCCCAGCAGACCAGCGGTCAGGATAGACGCTGTGGAGTCGGTCGGCAGGTTGTCGACCTTTTTATCCACTTGCAGGGTGACCCGACCGGTGAAGCTGTCGCGATCCAGATCGATTGCCGTGACCTTGCCGATGGTCACACCGGCCATGGTCACTTTCGCTCTGACCGTCAAACCGGCGATATTGTCAAAGTAGGCATACAGTTTATAGGTGTCGGTGGTCGACGTCGGAGACAGACCACTGACCCGCAAAGCAAGCAGCAACAAAGCCAGGATCCCTGCCAGCAGGAACAGGCCGACACCGATTTCCAGGGTGCGGTTTTGCATCAGAAATCTCCAAACATCAAAGCGGTCAGAATAAAGTCCAGGCCGAGCACTGCCAGCGAGGCAAACACCACGGTCTTGGTGGTGGCACGGCTGATCCCCTCGGAAGTGGGCTCACAGTCGTAGCCTTGGAATACGGCGATCCAGGTCACTACAAAGGCGAAAACAATACTTTTGATCACGCCATTGAGCACGTCACTGGTGAAATTCACGCTGTTCTGCATGTTTGCCCAATAAGAGCCTTCATACACACCCAGCCAGTCGACAGCCACCCACGAACCGCCCCAGATGCCCACCACGCTGAAAATCATCGCCAGCACTGGCAGGGAAATGAAGCCGGCCCACAGGCGCGGGGCAATGATGTACTTGAGCGGATCGACGCCTATCATTTCCAGGCTGGAAAGCTGTTCGGTGGACTTCATGTTGCCGATCTCTGCCGTCAACGCCGAACCGGCACGACCGGCGAACAACAGCGCTGTCACCACCGGGCCGAGCTCACGCAACAGGGTCAGCGCAACCATCTGCCCCACGGCCTGTTCCGAACCGTAGCTCGATAGAATGCTGAAGCCCTGCAGCGCCAGCACCATGCCGATGAAGATCCCGGAAACGACGATGATCACCAGCGACATCACGCCGACTGAATGCAGTTGCTTGACCAGAAGGCTGAAGCCACCGCTGATCCCGCCACGCCCCAGCAAGGCATGAAACAGAAACAGCGTCGCACGACCGAACACCGCGACGGCGTCGATCGCCGCCTCGCCGAACCGGCGCACGCGTTCTATTAATGAAATTCTGCGCATCAGCGCTTCCCCAGAAGATCTGCGCGGTAATCCGTCGCTGGAAAATGGTACGGCACCGGGCCATCGGGATCGCCGGTCATGAACTGGCGGATCCGCGGCTCGTCCGAGTTCATCAACTCGTCCGGCGTACCCTGACCCAGCACCTGACCATCACCGACGACATAGATATAGTCAGCGATGCTCGCGGTTTCAGCCAGATCGTGGGACACCACGATACTGGTGATCCCCAGAGCATCATTGAGCAGACGGATCAGACGGACCAACACGCCCATGGCGATCGGATCCTGCCCGACGAACGGTTCGTCGTACATGAGGATCTGCGGATCGAGCGCAATCGCCCGCGCCAGTGCGACACGGCGCTTCATGCCACCGGACAGCTCATCCGGCATCAATTCGATGGCACCGCGCAGACCGACCGCCTGCAATTTGAGCAGGACGATGTCGCGGATCATTTCTTCCGGCAAATCGGTATGAACACGCAGTGGGAAAGCGACGTTCTCGAACACATCGAGATCGGTGAACAGCGCGCCGCTTTGAAACAGCACACCCATGTGCTTTCGCGCATCGAACAGATCGCTGCGCGAAAGCGCAGGCAGGTTCTGGCCGTTGACCCAGACTTCGCCGCTGGCAGGGCGCAATTGTGCACCCATCAATCGCAGCAGCGTGGTCTTGCCACACCCGGAAGGTCCCATGATGCCGGTGACCTTGCCGCGCGGGATGCGAATATCGACGTTATTGAAAATGCTGCGCGCACCGCGCTTGAAGGAGACTCCCTTCAGCTCGACCGCGTAGGCGTTATCGGCACTCATCTAAACTCCTTGCGATGCAGCCTCTCACTCGGACGCCTGTCTTTACTTAAAAAGCACGTACATCCCGGGCAGGCCGAACTGGCGGCGAACTATATCACTGCAAAGGCTAAGCGCCCAAGGCTTGTACCAGCCTGTGTTCGGCGATATGACAGGTGCGCAGGCTCTTTTGCCGGCTTTTGGTAACGAGGAATGACAAAGCACGACGAACTTGCGTGAGCCTTTGCAACATAACCGCTATAATCGCCGCCTTTTCATCGGGCTATACGATTTCTGACATGAGCCAATCCAGCGACCTGATTCAATCGGCACAACGCACCATCCAACTCGAAGTGGAAGCCGTACAAGGCTTGCTGCCCCATATCGACGCCGATTTCGTACGTGCTTGCGAGATGATTCTGGCCAGTAAAGGCCGTGTGGTCGTGGTTGGCATGGGCAAATCCGGGCACATCGGCAACAAGATTGCCGCGACCCTGGCCAGCACCGGCACCCCTGCATTTTTCGTGCACCCGGCCGAGGCCAGCCATGGCGACATGGGCATGATCACCCGCGACGACGTGATCCTGGCCCTGTCGAATTCCGGCTCGACCAATGAAATCGTGACTTTGCTGCCATTGATCAAACGTCTGGGCATCCAGTTGATCAGCGTCACCGGCAACCCGCAATCGCCGCTGGCCAAGGCGGCCGAAGTCAATCTCAACGTTCACGTCGAACACGAAGCCTGCCCGCTGAACCTGGCACCGACCTCGTCGACGACCGCAGCACTGGTCATGGGCGATGCGCTGGCCGTGGCACTGCTGGAAGCACGCGGCTTCACCGCCGAAGATTTCGCTTTCTCGCACCCGGGTGGCGCCCTCGGCCGTCGCCTGCTGCTGAAAGTGGAAAACGTCATGCACGCCGGACAAGAGTTGCCGCAAGTCCAACGCGGCACGCTGCTCAAAGACGCATTGATGGAAATGACCCGTAAAGGTCTGGGCATGACCGTTATCCTTGAAACGGACGGTAAACTCGCCGGGATCTTCACCGACGGCGACTTGCGCCGCACGCTGGATCGCAGCATCGACATCCGCAGCGCCACCATCGACCAGGTAATGACGGCCCACGGCAAGACTGCCCGCCCGGAAATGCTGGCCGCCGAAGCCCTGAAAATCATGGAAGATCACCGAATCAACGCATTGGTAGTCGTAGACGAGGAAGATCGCCCGGTCGGCGCCTTCAACCTCTCCGATCTGCTGCGCGCAGGAGTCATGTAATGAGCAACGATCTGCTGCAACGCGGCAAAGCGATCAAACTGGCGGTTTTCGACGTCGACGGCGTTCTTACCGACGGTCGCCTGTACTTCCTTGAAGACGGCAGCGAGTTCAAGACCTTCAACACCCTCGACGGTCAAGGCATCAAAATGCTGATGAACGCCGGCGTGCAGACCGCTATCATCAGCGGCCGCAAGACACCCGTCGTTGAACGTCGAGCGAAAAACCTGGGGATTCCCCACCTGTTTCAGGGCCGCGAAGACAAATTGGTTGTTCTCGACGGTCTGCTTGAGCAACTGGGCCTAAGCTATGAAGAAGTCGCTTACCTCGGTGACGATCTGCCCGATCTGCCGGTGATTCGCCGTGTTGGTCTGGGCATGGCCGTAGCCAACGCCGCCGATTTCGTCCGCGAACACGCCCATGGCGTAACCCGCGCCCGTGGTGGCGAAGGGGCCGCCCGCGAATTCTGCGAATTGATCCTGCGCGCCCAGGGCCGCCTCGATGCGGCCAACGCCGCGTACCTGTGAGCCAAACCATGTTTAGCAAAAAATTTCGCAACTTCCTGCTGTTCGGCTGTATCGCGGCGATATTTGCCGCGGTGGGCTACTGGAACATCAGTCCGGAACGCTTCCTCGACAAGCCACCGGTGACGTCGGTCGAAACGCCTATCGACTGGTATGCAACCAACACGCACACCCTGCAATACCTGCCGGACGGCAAAGTGCAGTATGAAATGACCTCCGACAAGGCCGAGCACGTCAAGGCTACCGATGTCACCCTGGTCACAAAGCCGGACCTGAACATGTATCGCGGCACCGACTTCCCTTGGCACGTGACCAGCGAACGCGGCGAAGTGAACTCGGGCGGTACCGAAGTTGAACTGATCGATTCGGTACGCGTACAGCGCACCGATGAGAAAAAACGCGGCACTCTGATCACCAGCACCCGCATGACCGTGTTCCCGCAGCAAGAATATGCGCAGACCGAGCAACCCGTTAGAATCGAGGGTGCTGGCGGTGTATCGACTGGCGTCGGAATGAAAGCGTACCTGAAGGAAAGCAGGATACACCTGCAATCGAACGTAAGAGGACAGTATGAGGCTCGTTAAAACCCTCCCTATTTTGCTCAGTCTGGGCGCAGCACTGGGAAGCGTGAGCGCCTGGGCTCTGCCGAACGATCAGCAGCAACCTATCCGCATTCAGGCCGACGACGCCCAACTGGATGACAAGAACGGCATCGCCACCTACAAAGGTGATGTGATCATCACCCAAGGCTCGATGATCGTTAAAGGCAACACGGTGACCATCACCCGTACGCCGGCTGGCGATATCGATGTCGTGACGTCGGTGGGCAACCTCGCCTACTTCGAACAGTTGCAGACTCAAGGTGATGCCAAGCCTGTACAGGGCTGGGGCGTAACGATCCAGTACCACGCCGCGCAAAACCGCGTTGTACTGATCGACAAGGCCAAGGTTGTCGATAAGGACAACAACACGACGCAAGGCGAGAAAATCGTCTATGACACCGTGAAGAAACTGGCCAGCGCCGGTCGCGCTACCGGCAGCAAGGTCACCGAGGCGCGTCCGCGCATCGACATGGTGATCCAGCCGAAGAAGAAAACCGACGAGAAAACCCAGTAATGGCAACTCTGAAAGCTCAGCACCTGGCCAAGGCCTATAAAAGCCGCCAGGTCGTGCGTGATGTCAGCCTGTCGATCGACAGCGGCCAGATCGTCGGCCTGCTCGGCCCGAACGGCGCCGGCAAGACGACCTGCTTCTACATGATCGTCGGCCTGGTACAGGCCGATCAGGGTCGCGTGCTGATCGATGATCTGGACGTCAGCCACCAGCCGATGCACGGTCGTGCCAAGGCCGGTATCGGCTATCTGCCGCAAGAAGCGTCGATCTTCCGCAAACTGTCGGTGGCCGACAACATCATGGCCATCCTCGAGACCCGCCAGGAGCTCGACAAGGCCGGCCGTCGCAAAGAGCTGGAAAACCTGCTGCAGGAATTCCACATCAGTCACATCCGCGACAACCTCGGCATGAGCCTGTCCGGTGGTGAACGCCGCCGTGTGGAAATCGCTCGCGCGCTGGCAACGGCACCGAAATTCATCCTGCTCGACGAACCGTTCGCCGGTGTCGACCCGATTTCGGTCGGCGACATCAAGCAGATCATCCACCACCTCAAGGCCAAGGGCATTGGTGTACTGATCACCGACCACAACGTCCGTGAGACGCTGGACATCTGCGAAACTGCTTACATCGTCAACGACGGTCAGTTGATTGCCGAGGGCGATGCAGAAACCATCCTGGCCAACGATCTGGTCAAGGAAGTGTATCTGGGCCACGAGTTCCGCCTGTAAGCGCAACAGTGCCCGGTGCGCCGCCCGGGCGCTGTATCGATTCAAGCAGGATTTAATACGCTTTAATTGTTACAGCGCTCTAGGCAAACACTTCAGTTTCAGGCATATAATTTGCTTAAGTTTGGCGCTTCGGCGCCCTGTAGTGGATGGCGCATAGCGCCGGCGAATAAGGTGTTAAGCCCCTGCCATGAAACCATCGCTAGTCTTGAGAATGGGCCAGCAGCTGACGATGACACCGCAGCTGCAACAGGCCATCCGTCTGCTCCAATTGTCGACCCTGGATCTGCAACAGGAAATCCAGGAGGCTCTGGAATCCAATCCGATGCTCGAACGCCAGGAAGAAGGCGACGACTTCGACAATTCCGACCCCATGGCCGACAACGCCGAACAGAAGCCCGCCACCGAAATCCAGGAACCGTCCTATCAGGAAACTGCCCCGACGGTGGACAACCTCGAGGAGGGCGAATGGAACGAGCGCATCCCCAACGAGCTTCCGGTCGACACCGCCTGGGAAGACGTCTACCAGACCAGTGCCAGCAGCCTGCCGAGCAGCGACGATGACGAGTGGGACTTCACCACACGCACCTCCGTCGGCGAGAGCCTGCAAAGCCATCTGCTGTGGCAACTGAACCTTGCACCGATGTCCGACACCGATCGCCTGATCGCCGTCACCCTGATCGATTGCATCAACAATCAGGGCTACCTGGATGAAACCCTCGAAGAGATCCTCGAGGCGTTCGATCCGGAACTGGACATCGAACTGGACGAAATCGAAGCCGTCCTGCACCGCATTCAACAATTTGAACCAGCCGGCATCGGCGCCCGCAACCTCGGCGAATGCCTGCTGCTGCAATTGCGCCAGCTGCCAGCCAAGACGCCTTGGCTGGCTGAAGCCAAGCGTCTGGTCAGCGATTACATCGACCTGCTCGGCGGCCGCGACTACAGCCAGTTGATGCGTCGCATGAAGCTCAAGGAAGACGAACTGCGTCAGGTCATCGAACTGGTGCAGAGCCTGAATCCGCGCCCAGGCTCGCAAATCGAGTCGACTGAAGCCGAATATGTTGTCCCTGACGTTATCGTGCGCAAGGACAACGAGCGCTGGCTGGTCGAGCTCAATCAGGAGTCGGTGCCACGCCTGCGCGTCAATGCCCAGTACGCCGGTTTCGTGCGTCGCGCCGACACCAGCGCCGACAACACCTTCATGCGCAATCAGTTGCAGGAAGCCCGCTGGTTCATCAAGAGCCTGCAGAGCCGCAACGAAACCCTGATGAAAGTTGCCACCCAGATCGTCGAGCATCAGCGCGGTTTTCTGGAGTACGGCGACGAAGCCATGAAGCCGCTGGTCCTGCATGACATCGCCGAAGCGGTCGGCATGCACGAATCAACGATTTCACGGGTGACCACACAGAAATTCATGCATACCCCGCGCGGTATTTATGAGTTGAAATACTTTTTCTCCAGCCACGTCAGCACCTCCGAAGGCGGCGAATGCTCGTCCACAGCGATCCGCGCGATCATCAAAAAACTGGTTGCAGCGGAAAATCAGAAAAAGCCGTTGAGTGACAGCAAGATCGCTGGTTTACTGGAGGCACAAGGCATTCAGGTGGCTCGCCGCACCGTCGCCAAGTACCGCGAATCCCTCGGGATCGCGCCTTCGAGCGAACGCAAGCGGTTGATGTAAGCCACGTTACAGCGTTCCAGTGGCAGGCTTTTCGGCCTGCCGCTTTATGCACTGGCAACGAAGGAGAAGCTGTATGCAAGTCAACATCAGTGGACACCAACTGGAAGTGACCCAACCTCTGCGTTCCTACATCGAGGAAAAACTCCAACGACTGGAGCGACATTTCGACAAGATCACCAACGTGCAAGTCACGATGTGCGTCGAAAAGCTGAAGCAGAAAATTGAAGCCACCTTGCATATACCCGGCAGCGAAGTGGTCGCTAACGCAGAAGATACTGATATGTATGCTGCGATCGACTCACTGACCGACAAGCTGGATCGCCAACTCAAAAAGCATAAGGAAAAGACCCAGAGCCTCCTTCAGGGCGCTACCGGTCGTTAACATCCCTAATCCATGATCCGACTTGAAACCATCCTGACCCCCGGCCGTTCCCTCGTGAACGTGCCGGGCGGCAGTAAAAAGAAAGCCCTCGAACAAATTGCCAACCTGATCGCCCGCGAAGTGCCGGATCTGGAGATGCAAGATGTCTTCGAGGCGTTGATTGCCCGTGAAAAACTCGGCTCCACCGGTTTTGGTAACGGCATCGCCATTCCTCACTGCCGTCTCAAGGGTTGCCAGTCGCCTATCAGCGCCTTGATGCACCTTGATACGCCAATCGATTTCGACGCCATTGATGGCGCTCCGGTTGACCTGCTGTTCGTACTGCTGGTCCCGGAAGCCGCCACCGATGCGCACCTGGAGTTGCTGCGTCAGATCGCCAGCATGCTCGACCGCAAGGACGTGCGCGATAAACTGCGTAGCGCCGCGAGCAACGAAGCCTTGTATCAGGTTGTCCTGGACGAGCAGAACGGGCATTAATCATGCGCTTGATCATCGTCAGCGGCCGTTCCGGCTCGGGTAAAAGTACGGCTCTGGATGTCCTTGAGGACAACGGCTATTACTGCATCGACAACCTTCCTGCAGGCTTGCTGCCGGAACTGGCCGAACGCGCGCTGATTCACACTGAGCTGGCGCAACCGCTGGTGGCCGTGTCCATCGATGCGCGCAACCTGCCGAGCCACCTGACGCGCTTTCCGGAGCTGCTTGAAGATGTCCGGGGAAAGCACATCCAGTGCGACGTTCTGTATCTGGACGCCGACGAAGAAACCCTGCTCAAGCGTTTCTCCGAGACTCGCCGTCGCCATCCACTGAGCAACGCCAACCGCTCGCTGGCCGAGGCGATCCAGGATGAAACCGCCCTGCTCGGCCCGATTGCCGACCTCGCGGACCTGAAGATCAACACCACCAATCTGAACCTGTATCAGCTGCGCGACAGCATCAAGCTGCGCCTGCTGAACCAGCCGGAGCCGGGGACCGCATTTCTGGTCGAGTCCTTCGGCTTCAAGCGCGGCATGCCGGTCGACGCGGATCTGGTATTCGATGTGCGCTGCCTGCCCAATCCGTACTGGAAGCCGGAACTGCGCGCGCAATCAGGTCTCGATGCGCCGGTGGCTGAGTACCTTGCGGCGCAGCCAGAGGTCGAAGAAATGTTCCAGGACATTTTCACTTACCTGCACAAGTGGCTGCCGCGCTTCGCTGCGAGCAACCGCGCCTACGTCACCATTGCCATTGGCTGCACCGGCGGGCATCACCGCTCCGTCTACCTGACCGAACGCCTGGGTCAGGCCCTGCAGAAAACCCTGAAGAACGTCCAGGTTCGCCACCGCGACCTCACTTAAAGGATTCACACCGCGATGCCTGCTCTGGAAATCGAAATCATCAACAAGCTGGGCCTGCATGCCCGCGCATCGGCCAAGTTTGTTGGAGTGGCCGGGCAGTATCCGGATTGCACGATCAGAGTGGGTCGTACACCAGAGACCACGATTGATGGCAAAAGCATCATGGCGATGATGATGCTGGCGGCTGGCAAGGGCACCAAAATCTATCTGAGTACTGAAGGGCATCAGGAACAGGAAGCCCTGGATGCGCTGGTGGCGTTGATCAACAACTACTTCGACGAAGGCGGCTGACAGCCAAAGTCAAAAGATCGCAGCCTGCGGCAGCTCCTACACTGGAATGCGTTCCCTGCAGGAACTGCCGCAGCCTGCGATCTTTTGCTCTGCTTCAACCCAACGCCGTATCCATCACCATCATCAGACAAAACCCGATCAGCAAACCAAGACTGGCCAGCTTGTCATGACCATTGCGTCGCGACTCGGGAATCACTTCGTGGGTCACTACCAGCAACATCGCCCCTGCCGCGAGCGCCAGACCTAACGGCAACAACACCTGCGCCAGACTGACCAGCCAGGCACACAACAGTGCAAACACCGGTTCAACCAGACCAGACGCCGCGCCGATCAGGAACGCCTTGATCCGCGACATCCCCGCCCCGGCCAGCACCAAGGCAATCACCAGACCTTCCGGTACATCCTGCAAAGCGATGCCCATGGCCAGACTGTCCGCATCCGGCATGCCGCCGCCGGCGGAAACGCCGACGGCCATACCTTCCGGTATGTTATGGGCAATGATGGCGAACACGAACAGCCAGATACGCGGCGCAATTACCGGATGCTCAGGTGTGCCGACCAACATTTCCGGCGAAGCTCCGGATAACTGACGATCAACCAAATACAGACCGAATGCACCGAGCATGATGCCGAAGCAAATCAGGCCGCTGGATGACCAAGGTGTCAGACCCAGATTTTCGGCGGCGGCAATGCCCGGCACGATCAGCGAAAACGCCGTCGCCGCCAGCATCACCCCCGCGCCAAATCCCAGCAAGGTGTCACTGAGTGCCTGCGGCATGCGCCGAATCACCAGCACCGGAACAGCGCCAAGCGCCGTGCCGAGGGCGCAGATCGCGCCGCCCTGAAGCGCCCGTGACAGTCGCGGTTCCAGATTCAGCCATTCCAGTCCGTGGGCAACCAGCAAGGTCATGCCCGCCAACAGCAATAGCGAGCCCACTGCGTAGCGAAACATACGCCCACTTCCGATCGCCAGTGTTTCAGTGCCCATAGTCAGCCTTGGATTGTTTTTATAAAAGACTTAAACCAGTGCGGCGTGATAGCGCGCAGCAACTTCAGGCCAATTGATCACGTTGTAGAACGCGCTGATGTATTCCGGACGACGGTTCTGATAACGCAGGTAATAGGCGTGCTCCCACACGTCGAGACCGAGAATCGGCGTGTTGCCGTTCATCAGCGGACTGTCCTGATTGCCGCTGCTCTCCACGATCAGCTTTTTCTCGGGCGTCACACTGAGCCAGGCCCAGCCGCTGCCGAATCGGGTCAGTGCGGCTTTGGTGAAGGCTTCCTTGAAGCTGTCGAGACCACCCAGTTGCTCATCAATCGCCTTGGCCAGCGCGCCATCCGGTTTACCGCCGCCGCTCGGCACCATCACTTCCCAGAACAGCGAGTGGTTGGCGTGACCGCCGCCCTGATTGATCACGGCCGCACGGAGTTTTTCCGGCAGATCCTTAACGCTGGCGACCAGTTTTTCTACCGGCCACTCCGCATATTCAGTGCCTTCTACGGCGGCGTTGAGGTTGTTGATGTAGGTCTGGTGATGTTTGGTGTAGTGAATCTCCATGGTCTGCGCATCGATATGCGGCTCGAGGGCGTCGTAGGCGTAAGGCAAGGCAGGCAAGGTAAAAGCCATTTCAATGGACTCCATGGTGATGTGGGACAGGCGCGCGGCGCGCATTGCCGGTATCCGGGTGCAGCAGGCGCTGGGTGCGCGGGTATTCGCCGTGTTCACTGATGAAATTCAGCAGCTCGACGTAGGTCTTGCTGCTCTGGCGCAGCGCCGCTTCACGTAATGCAAGGCGCTGACGTTCGTCCTGCATGGTCTGCAACAGCCGTTGGTGGATGGCGCAGAGGTATTCGGCACTCTCCTCCGGCTGGTTCAGGCGCAAGTGCAGATCCGCCAGGTTGTGATGGGAGATGACGCAGGCCGCCACCGCTTCGTCGGCATCGGCCCAGCGTTCGAATAACACTTGCGCCAGGGCCAGGGCTTGCAGATAAGCCTCACGGGCGTCGATCAATTCGCCCAGCATGAAGCAGCGATTGGCCCGTTCGATCGTGCGTTTCCAGTGCTCCATGGTGAGCCTCCAAAGCGGTTGCAGGGTTTACACGCCGCCGGCGGTGAGTTTCTCGGGGTTGAGCAACTCTTCCAGTTGGCTGCGCGACAGGTCGGTGTGTTCCAGTGCGACGTCGATCACCGCGCGGCCTTCCTTGTAGGCCTGCTTGGCGATCTCGGCGGCTTTCTGGTAACCGATAATCGGGTTGAGCGCGGTGACCAGAATCGGGTTGCGTGATAGCGCCTCTTTCAGGCGCGACTCGTTGACCTTGAAGGTGGCGATGGCCTTGTCGCCGAGCAGACGGCTGGAGTTGGCCAGCAGTTCGATGCTGCTCAACAGGTTTTGCGCGATGATCGGCAGCATCACGTTGAGTTCGAAATTGCCCGACTGGCCGGCGACAGTGATCACCGAATCGTTACCGATGACTTGCGCGGCGACCATGGCGGTGGCTTCCGGGATCACCGGATTGACCTTGCCCGGCATGATCGACGAGCCCGGTTGCAGGGCTTCCAGTTCGATTTCGCCGAGACCGGCGAGCGGGCCGGAATTCATCCAGCGCAGGTCGTTGGCGATTTTCATCAACGACACAGCGGTGGCTTTTAGCTGACCGGAGACGGCGACGGCGGTGTCCTGCGAGCCAATCAGCGCGAACAGATCCTTGCCCGAGGTGAATTGCACGTCGGTCAGTTGGCTGAGCTGACGACTGAAACGCGCGGCGAATTCAGGATGTGCGTTGATCCCAGTGCCGACCGCCGTGCCACCCTGCGCCAGGGATTGCAGGCTTGGCAGCAAATCCTGCAGGTGAGCGATGTTGGCTTTGATTTGCTGCGCCCAGCCGTTGAGCACCTGGCTCATGCGCACCGGCATGGCGTCCATCAAATGCGTGCGGCCGGTTTTGACGTGATGATGCACTTGCCCGGCTTTGCGCTCGATCACTTGCACCAGGTGCAGCAGCGCCGGCAGCAATTGTTCGTGCAGGGCCAGCGCGGCGCTGACGTGGATGGTGGTCGGGATGATGTCGTTGCTGCTCTGGCCGCAGTTGACGTGATCATTGGCATTCACTGGCTCATCGAGCAGGCGACTGGCGAGAGTGGCAATCACTTCATTGGCGTTCATGTTGGAACTGGTGCCGGAACCGGTCTGGAAGATATCCACCGGGAAATGCCGCATGAAATCGCCTTCGAGCAGGCCTTGCGCGGCGTCGCTGATGGCTTTGCCCTGCGCGGCTGTGATCTGGTTGAGTTCAACGTTGGCGCGCGCGGCGGCGGCTTTGGCGAGGATCAGTGCGCGAATGAATTGCGTCGGCATAGGTTTGCCGCTGATCGGGAAGTTATCCACTGCGCGCTGGGTTTGCGCACCGTAGAGAGCGTCCACCGGCACCTGCAGTTCGCCCATGCTGTCGCGCTCAATACGTGTCTTGGTCATCTGAAAATCCTTGCACCAGTTCAATAAGAGGAATCGAGGGAAGCAGTTCGCAAGTGGCGAGCTGCCAGGTATAGCGTTGCCAACGTTTGAGCCGGCATTTGCACAGGGACAGGCGTTCCATTTCACGCAATGGGCGCCAGGCTTGATCGAGACAGAGGCTACGCCAGTGCCACGGCAAGGCGATGTCGGTGGCCGTGTCGAGCAGAAGGCGGAAGGAGGTTTCAGCGATGGTCCAGGGAGAAGTGGCCGTACAACAGGCCAGATACCGGCCTTCGGCCAAGTAATGTTCGATCACGCGCGGCTCGTCAGGATCCATCGCGCAACGGATCTGGCGACTCATCCAGCGCCAGCTTTCGAGATACGGCTGCTCGTGCAAGGCAGAACTCATGATCCGGGCTCATCCGATAATGAGATTTATTATTAGATGATAATGAGAACCAAAACAAGAGCTCCGATTTACGCAGAGTTTATTGTGGGAGCGAGCCTGCTCGCGAAGGCGTCCCGTCAGTCACCGCTGCGGTCGGCTGTTAAATCGCTTTCGCGAGCAGGCTCGCTCCCACAGGGTTTTGTGTGGAGACAATAAAAAAGGCGCGCCACCCGATGGGGTGGCGCGCCCTTTTAGTTTTGACGAATGAGGTTTAGCTGCCCGCCACCGTCATCCGCTCGATCAACACACAGCCGGTGCGGATGTTGCTACGCAGTTCCAGGTCATTACCCACCGCAACGATCTGCTTGAACATGTCACGCATGTTGCCGGCGATCGTCACTTCCTGCACGGCGAACTGGATTTCACCGTTCTCGACCCAGAAGCCTGCCGCCCCGCGCGAATAGTCGCCGGTGACCATGTTCAGGCCATGGCCCATCAATTCAGTAACCAACAAGCCACGCCCCATACGCTTCAGCAGCGCCGCCTGGTCTTCATCACCATGGGTAACGAACAGGTTATGCACCCCACCAGCGTTCGCCGTGCTTGGCATGCCGAGTTTGCGCCCGGAGTACGTGCCGAGGATGTACGACACCAACTCGCCCTTTTCGACGAACGGTTTGGCATACGTCGCCAGACCATCACCGTCGTACGAAGCACTGCCCATTGCGCGCATCAGGTGCGGACGCTCGTCGATGGTCAGCCACTCCGGAAACAACTTCTGCCCTAGGGTGCCTTCAAGGAACGACGACTTGCGATACAGACTGCCGCCCGACACCGCCGAGAGGAAACTGCCGAACAAACCGCCCGCCAGCTCTGCGGAAAACAGCACCGGCACCTCGCACGTCGGTACCGGGCGCGCGCCCAAGCGGCTCGCCGCCCGTTGCGCGGCACGCTGGCCGATGCTCACCGGATCGGCCAGAAGACTGCCCTGACGGTTCACGTCGTACCAGTAATCACGCTGCATCTGGCCGTCGGCCTCAGCGATCATCACGCAGCTCAGGCTGTGTCGGGTCGACGCATAACCGCCGATAAAGCCGTGGCTGTTGCCGTAAACGCGGCAGCCCTGATGGGTGCTCAGGGTAGTGCCGTCTGCGTTCTTGATCCGCGCATCGGCGTCGAAGGCCGCTGCTTCACAGAGCAGGGCCTTCTCGATGGCCTGCTCCGGGGTGATGTCCCATTCGTGGAACAAATCGAAATCGTGCTGCTCCTTGGCCATCAACGCCGCATCGGCGAGACCCGAGGCTTCGTCTTCGGAGGTGTGTTTAGCGATGGCCAGTGCCGCTGCGACGGTCTCGCGAATCGCATCCGGGCCGGTTGCCGAGGTGCTGGCCGAGCCTTTGCGCTGGCCCACGTACAGCGTGATGCCAAAGCCCTGATCGCGGTTGAATTCAACGGTTTCGACTTCGCGCTGGCGCACCGACGTCGACAGGCCCTGCTCCAGCGACACCGCTACTTCACAGGCACTGGCGCCCTGACGCTTGGCTTCGGCGATGATCTGCTCGACTTGTTCTTGCAGTGCCGGCAATGCCTGCGGGCCGACGCTTTCAACTGCACTCATGCTCATCTCCACTCAAATTCTGCTTTCGGCTGGGGTCATCGAGCGACCGGGCCGGACAAGCGGCCCCCGACTGGTTATCATGGCGGCGTTTCTTTGCGGACTGCCACCATGGTTGATTCTTACGACGACTCCCTCGATACGGGAGAAAAAAGCAAATCTCAGGTCAAACGCGAGCTGCATGCTCTGGTTGACCTCGGCGAGCGCCTGACAACACTCAAGCCAGACTTGATCGCAAAACTGCCGCTGACCGACGCTATGCGCCGGGCTCTGGCCGATGCGCCCAAGCACACCGCGAACATCGCGCGTAAACGGCACTTGCAGTTCATCGGCAAACTGATGCGCGATCAGGACACTGACGCGATTCTGACCTTGCTCGATCAACTCGATGCCTCGACTCGTCAGTACAACGAGCGTTTCCATAACCTGGAACGCTGGCGTGATCGCCTGATTGCAGGCGACGATGCCGTGCTGGAGAAATTCGTCGTCGAGTACCCGGACGCCGATCGCCAGCAACTGCGTTCCCTGATCCGTCAGGCTCAGCATGAGGTTGCGCAAAACAAACCTCCTGCTTCCAGCCGCAAGATCTTCAAGTACATCCGTGAGCTGGACGAGACTCAACGCGGCCTGCGTTGATATTCGCCACCGGGTGGCCGCCCTGCGCGCCACCCGAAGCTCCACCTCTTTTTATGCGCCCGTGCCACCCACGGTGATCGCATCGATTTTCAGCGTCGGCTGACCCACACCTACCGGCACCGATTGCCCATCCTTGCCGCACGTGCCCACACCGCTGTCCAGCGCCAGATCGTTACCGACCATCGACACCCGGCTCATCGCCTCGGGGCCGTTGCCGATCAACGTCGCGCCTTTGACTGGCGCGGTGATCTTGCCGTCTTCGATCAGGTACGCCTCGCTGGTGGAGAACACGAACTTGCCGCTGGTGATGTCGACCTGACCACCGCCAAGGTTGGCGCAGTAGATGCCCTTCTTCACAGAGGCGATGATTTCTGCCGGATCGCTTTCGCCGCCGAGCATGTACGTGTTGGTCATGCGCGGCATCGGCAGATGCGCATAGGACTCCCGACGACCGTTACCGGTGCGAGCAACGCCCATCAGGCGCGCATTGAGTTTGTCCTGCATGTAGCCTTTCAGTACGCCATTTTCGATCAGCGTGGTGCACTCGGTCGGCGTGCCTTCGTCGTCGACGCTCAGCGAACCGCGACGGCCGCTCAAGGTGCCGTCATCGACGATGGTGCAAAGCTTCGAGGCAACCATTTCACCCATGCGACCGCTGTACGCCGAGCTGCCCTTGCGGTTGAAGTCACCCTCCAGACCGTGGCCGACCGCTTCGTGCAGCAGCACGCCAGACCAGCCCGAACCCAACACAACCGGCAAGGTGCCGGCCGGCGCCGGAATCGCTTCCAGATTTACCAGCGCCTGGCGCAGCGCTTCACGGGCATAGCCCATGGCGCGGTCTTCGGCGAGGAAATAACGATAGTCGGTACGCCCGCCGCCGCCATGCCCGCCGCGCTCGCGACGACCATTCTGCTCAACGATGACGCTGACGTTGAAACGCACCAGTGGCCGCACATCCGCCGCCAGGCCGCCGTCGGTGGATGCCACCAGAATGCGTTCCCAGACACCGGCCATGCTGACGCTGACTTGCTGGATACGCGGGTCGAGGGCACGGGTAGCCACATCGATGCGCTTGAGCAGCTCGACTTTCTCGGCACGAGTCAGCACTTCCAACGGGTTATCCGGCGCGTATAACTGTGCGACATCCTGCGTGGTGAACGCCTGCACCGTGCCGTTCTGCCCGGCCCGGGAGATCGAACGCGCGGCACGGGCCGCTGCGCCGAGCGCTTCGAGGGTGATCGCGTTGCTGTAGGCAAAACCGGTTTTCTCACCGGACTGCGCACGCACGCCCACACCCTGGTCTAGGTTGAAGCTGCCTTCCTTGACGATGCCGTCTTCCAGCGCCCACGACTCGGAGATCTGGCCCTGGAAATACAGGTCGGCCGCATCGATACCAGGACCGGCCAGATCACCGAGCACGCCTTGCAGGCTCTCGATCGTCACGCCACCGGGCGCCAACAGGTGATCACTGACTGAGGACAACAACTCGCTCATAGGTTTACGCCTTAAATTCGTGTTCTGAAGCAGGCCGCTGTGCGCCCTGCGAGAAAAACCGCCGATGGCTCACCACCGGCATTCGCGCCCTGATGGACGCTTGTTCAATACTGTCGCGTTCGGCCAACAACACCGCTTCGCCTTGATCCTGACTCGCCAGCACGCGCCCCCACGGATCGATAATCGCCGCATGACCGAAGGTTTCTCGCGGTCCTGGATGGCTCCCGCCCTGCGCTGCGGCCAGCACATAACACTGGGTCTCGATGGCCCGGGCGCGAATCAGCACATCCCAATGCGCTGCTCCGGTTACCGCAGTAAAGGCCGACGGTGCGGTAATCAACTCGGCACCGGCGGCGCGCAACTCGCTGTAAAGCTCGGGAAAGCGCAAGTCGTAACACACGGTCAGACCAAGTCGGCCTACCGGCGTGTCGGCAACCACCACGCCACTGCCATAAGCATAGTCATCGGATTCGCGGTAACGGCCGCGATTGTCCGCCACATCGACGTCGAACAGATGCAACTTGTCATAGCGTGCAACGATTTCACCCTGATCATCGACCAGCAGCGAGCAGGCATTGGACTTGGCCGTCGGTTGATCCATCGGCGGCAACGGCAAGGTGCCGGCCACTATCCATAACTTGAGGTCGCGGGCGGTCTGTTTCAACCATGGCAGGATCGGTCCTTCGCCCAATGCTTCGGCGCGGCCGATGTCAGCGATGTCGCGACGGCCCATGGCGGCGAAGTTTTCCGGCAGCACCGCCAGCTTCGCGCCGCCAGCAGCAGCCTGTTCGAGCAGGCGTCGGGCCTGAGCCAGATTGGCCAGCACGTCGCTTTGGCTGACCATTTGAATTACCGCTAAAGACATGGCCGCTCCTCGGAATTGAAGCCGCGATCTTTTGATCTGACTCTTAAAACAAAAGATCGCAGCCTTCGGCAGCTCCTACCAAGGCGTAGTGTCTGCTAGTTAAAAAGGCTTGTCGAAGGTGATTTTCGGCTCTTTCCAAGGGCCTTTGACGGTGTACTTCACACTGGCGAAGCGCGCCACGCGGTCACCGATCAACTTGTCGATAAGGAACAACGCACCGCCAACCGCTGGTGCGCCAACGATCAGCGCAGCAATCGGCAGGTTGTTGGTCACCGGCAACGTTACCAGCAACTTGGCATCGACCTTGTCGCCGACCAGATCCAGCGTACCGTCCAGCTCAAGGTTGCTGGAAGGACCGGTCAGGCGAATCGGCTCGCGGGTGATATACACACCGTTGTTTGCCACCAGCAAACCTTTGACCCGGTCGTAGCTCAAGCCTTTGCCGAACAGATCAGAGAAGTCCAGACGCAAACGCCGGCCGATAGAGTTGAAGTTGAGCAGGCCGAACACCCGCAACGCCTGCGCGCCGCCCTCCACTTCAACGAACTGGCCTTTGTTCAGCGACGCATCGAGTGTGCCGGAGAAACGCTTGGTCGCCAGCCACGCCGGCGAGCCCGGCCAACGGCCATCGACGTCCATGTGGAATTCTTCGCTGGTTACGCTCGGGGCAAAACCCCAGCCCTTGAGGACGTCGGCGAGGTTCTTGCCACCAATGCGACCTTTGAACCAACTGTTGGTCGCACCCGGCGCACCTTCCCAGCCACCATTGCCCTGCAACAGGATGCCTTTTAGACCCATGTCGAGGTTGTTCAGGGCGATGCCTTTGGCGGTCGGACGCACCTTGAGCGACCAGCCGCCGACCAGATCCGGGCCGAGGAACAGTTGATTGATGGTGATATCCAGTGCCGGAATCTTCGTCGGATCGACAGAGACCAAAGGGTCCGGCGAATTCTCGTCAGCCTGCACCGTCGGGTCCGGCGCCGGCAGTTTCACGTATTGCAGATTGACCGCGATCGGCACGCCCTTGGCGTCCGGCAGACTGGCCGAGCCTTTCGCCTGCTGGCTGTCGAGCGCCAGATTCCACGCGCCCGGCTTGCGGTTGAGCTGTACCGACGCCTGATCCAGCGTGGTCCCGAATGCGGTGAACTTGCCGACCTTGAAATCAGCACTGTTGAGTAATTGCTTGGCGCTGCCGCCCGGATCCTGCCCGGCATATTTGTTGACCAGGTCCTGCCACGGTGCGACGTCCAGTTCCGAGAGCACACCGCGAATCCGCAAACCCTTGGCGCCCGGCAGCACTGCTTCGCCGGCACCGAGGAACAGCTCACCACGGCCCTCGGCGAAATTGGTCGGTGGTGCCGCAAAGGTGAAGTTGGCCAATTGGTCGTAATTGACCCAATAACGCCGTTCCTGCCCCTGCAATGTCATGCGGAACACGGTATCGCGCCCGACATCCGCCGTCATGCCGAACGGTGCCGGCAGATCCACGGCAACGCCTTTGAGATTGGAGCTGACCATCAACTGACTGTCGGCGCCATCCAGATTCAACTGCAGTTGATACGGAATCACCCCCGACACTGGCAATGGCTGCGTGACACCCAACCAGTCGGTGAGTTTCTTCACTTCGACCTGCCCGGATGCCGCCACCCGAGTCTTGAGCTTGCCGGGACTGCCATCGGCGAAGATCTGCGCAGTCACCGGTTTGTCGAATGCGCGCGCGGCGATGTTCTGCCCGCTCAGCCCTTTGGCGCTGTCAAAGCGGAAATCGCCCTTGAGCTGAGTCAGCTCCAGCTTCGGCTCAGCCAGCTTCAGGCGCCCATTGGCGGTTTTGAAGTCGACGAGGATTTTCGGCTGGTCGCCACCCTTGTCCAGCGGGATATCGAGCTTGAGCTTGCCTTGCAGATCCCCGGCCCCTTCCCAACCGGCAAAGGTTTCACCTGTGCCGATCGGTGCGTCCTGAAGAATTTTCAGTCCATCACCGAGGCCGCCGGCAAAGCCGCCATCGAGATACATGTGCGTGTGTTGTCCAGCCGGCACATGCGGGATATTGACGAACACATCGCTGACCTGAGTGTCGAGCAACTGCCCCTTGTCAGCCCAGATCCGCACGCCACTGTCTTCGATGAACACGTCACCACTGACCTTGCTCACGTGCGGCCAGCCCGGCTGGAAGGCCAGTTCAGCGTCATGCACTTTGAAGAACAGACTGATGCTGCGGTCGGCCTCACCGGCATTCTTGCTCAGCGAGCCCTGATACTGGAAGAAACCCTGGTCGACTGCACCTTTGAGGATTGCTGTACGCAGCCACTCGTCGAGCGCCGGGCTCAAGACTTCGGGCAGGTATTTGGCCGTGTAGCGACCATCGCCCTCGACCAGACCGACCCGCAGGTCCATGTAGTCTTCCTGGCTATGGTCGAAATGCAGGCGAATCAGGAAGTCGCCGGCAATCTTGCCCTCTTCGCCGAGCACCTTCAGGTACGGAGCGATCAGGGTGAAACCGTCTTTATCGAGTTTCCAGGTCAGACGGGCGTTGGCCTGAAGGTACTGCCATGGCTTGGCGAAAATCGGGTCGAGGTGCAGGACAAAATCCTTGCTGTCCATGCGCAGTTCGCCACCGTCGAGGTTGCCGCTGAGGCTGCCGCTGACGTTTCGTGCTGCCGGAGCGCCGTGATAGGCGTCGAAACCGACGTTATCCAGGTTGGTGGCGAAACTGAATTTGTTGCCGTCGGTAGCGTTGGGGCGAAAATCCAGCAACACATTGCGCAGACCACCGGTGACTTTCAAATGATCAACGGCCGTAGCGAAACCTTGCGGTAACGGCCCCAACGCATTCAGCAGTGGCGTGATCGGGGTCAGATCGAGACGATCCGCCTGCAAGTGCCAGAGCTCGTCCACCTTGTCGGTCGCGCGCGTCTGCTTGAGCTGTACATGCGACTCCCAACGTTTTTCAGCGAAATTCATCGCCAGCGAATCGAGGGTGAGAGTCGCGCCCTCGGCACTGTTCTCGTAGTAGGCATTCAGCGCCAGATTATTGATCTGGATCGGCTTGCGATCGGCATAGGCGCCGGTCAGTTGCGGCGCGTTCAAACGGAGCGCTGCACTTTGCAGCGTGCCCTTGGCCCAATTGACCCAGAGCTCACCGCCGGCCTTGATCTCGGAAAAATTCCATTGTTGGGTCAGACGCTCCGGCAGCCACTTCGACCAATCGCTCTGCGGCAGGCTGGCGTAACCCTCCACCACACTGTCCTGCCATTGATCAGGACGAATTCGCGTGCGCAGGCTCAGCGCAACGGGCTGGCCGTCCGGCAGGGTCAGACGGGCATCGAGTCGTTGGCGGCTGGCGCCGGTTTTCAGATTGAGGCCGACATAGGTGAGCGTCAGCGGCGCGTGATCCTGCGGCTGCAAAGTCACCTGACTGTCGAGCACCGACAGTTGTTGAATCATCTGCGAGCGATTGAACAACTGCTGCGGATCGAGCGGCTGATCGTTCTGCACCGGCAAGCCTTCCAGTGCCCAACTGCCGTCTTCGGCCTCTTTCAGGCTGATCTTCAGACCATTGAGTTCCAGGTGGGCAATGCGCACCTCGCGAGCCAACAGACTGGCCCACAAATCCGGCACTACCCGCACGTGATCAAGACGCAATGCATTGGTACCGGCCCCGACCATCACGTCATGAGCCAGCAGGATCGGCGCAAAACCGCTCCAGTTCCCTTCCAGTTCACCAATCTGCAACGGCATGCCAAGGGCGGCGCTGGCCTTGTCCTCGATGTCGGCGCGATATTCGGCCACCAGCGGGGTCAGCTCACGGCCAAGACTGACGTACAACGCCATCAACACCAGAACCAACGCGCACAGGCCCAGCCCCCAGCGGGTGAGTGCGGCCAGAATGCGTGTCAGACGCTCCATGTCAGATGGCTCCCATGGCAAAAATACTGCGAAAAGCTGAGGCCAGCCGCGGTGGAATAAACGTGACGCAGGGGATCAGAGCAACACCACGTCATATTGTTCCTGGGAATACATGGTTTCCACCTGGAAGCGTATGGTGCGCCCGATAAACCCTTCAAGTTCGGCGACGTTACCGGATTCTTCGTCAAGCAGGCGATCGACCACTTTCTGGTTCGCCAGCACCCGATAACCCTCGGCCTGATAGGCCCGCGCTTCACGGAGGATCTCGCGGAAAATCTCGTAACAGATGGTTTCCGCGGTTTTCAGTTTGCCGCGCCCCTGACAACTGCTGCACGGCTCGCATAGCACTTGCTCGAGACTTTCGCGGGTGCGCTTGCGGGTCATCTGCACCAGACCCAACTCGGTGATGCCGATGATGTTGGTCTTGGCGTGGTCACGCTCCAGCTGTTTTTCCAACGTGCGCAGCACCTGGCGCTGGTGTTCTTCATCTTCCATGTCGATGAAGTCGATGATGATGATCCCGCCCAGATTGCGCAGGCGCATTTGCCGGGCAATGGCGGTGGCCGCTTCGAGATTGGTCTTGAAGATGGTTTCTTCGAGGTTGCGATGACCGACGAAAGCGCCAGTGTTTACATCGATGGTGGTCATGGCTTCTGCCGGATCCACCACCAGATAGCCGCCGGATTTCAGCGGCACCTTGCGTTCGAGGGCTTTCTGGATTTCGTCTTCGACGCCGTACAGGTCGAAAATCGGCCGTTCACCCGGGTAATGTTCCAGACGATCGGCGATTTCCGGCATCAATTCGGCAACGAACTGCGTGGTTTTCTGGAACGTTTCCCGGGAATCGATGCGAATCTTCTCGATTTTCGGGTTGACCAGATCACGCAGGGTACGCAACGCCAGACCGAGGTCTTCGTAAATTACGCTCGGTGCGGCGATGGTTTTGATCTGCTCGTTGATCTGATCCCACAGGCGACGCAGATATCGGATGTCCATGAGTATTTCATCGGCGCCAGCACCTTCTGCGGCGGTGCGCAGAATGAAACCGCCCGCCTCTTTGATGCCTTCTTTGGCCACGCAATCGCTGACCACCTGTTTGAGGCGCTCACGCTCGGCTTCGTCTTCGATTTTCAGGGAAATGCCGACGTGGGCAGTACGCGGCATGTACACCAGATAGCGCGACGGGATCGACAGTTGTGTGGTCAAGCGCGCGCCTTTGGAGCCAATCGGGTCCTTGGTGACCTGCACCACAAGACTTTGGCCCTCGTGCACCAACGCGCTGATGCTTTCCACCGCAGGGCCTTCGCGCAGGGAGATTTCGGCAGCGTGAATGAACGCCGCGCGATCCAGACCGATGTCGACGAATGCGGCCTGCATGCCCGGCAATACCCGAACAATCTTGCCTTTATAGATGTTGCCGACGATCCCGCGTTTTTGCGTGCGCTCAACGTGGACTTCTTGCAGCACACCGTTTTCGACCACCGCCACGCGCGATTCCATCGGCGTGATGTTGATCAGAATCTCTTCACTCATGGCAGGATCTCGTTCAGGCATGTTCACGATAATGGCCGCATCTGGATTCGTACGACGCTCATTGCGCGTTCAGGTTTTGCCAACAGGGTATGCCGAAATGGCCTAACAGTTCTGCGGTTTCGCAAACAGGCAACCCGACCACAGCCGAGTAACTGCCATTGAGGCCGGCGACAAACACCGCGCCGAGCCCCTGAATGCCATAACCGCCGGCCTTGTCCCGTGGCTCGCCACTGGCCCAATAGGCGGCGGCTTCTTCACTGCTGATCGGGCGAAACCGCACCAGACTGCGCACCACCCGCGACTCGCAGCGCTCGTCTTCGAGCACAGCGATGGCGGTCAGCACTTCATGCTCCTTGCCGGACAACATCATCAACATGGCGCATGCGTCGGCTTCGTCCACCGGTTTGCCAAGAATTTTGCCGTTCAGCACCACGGCGGTGTCGGCCCCCAGCACGCAGAATGGCTGAGCAGACACGACGCTACGGCGCCCGGCCTCGGCCTTGCCGCGCGCCAAGCGCTCGACATAGGCCGACGGCGATTCTTCGGGTAATGGGGTTTCGTCGATATCCGCACTGATGGCGGAAAACGGAACGCCGATCTGCGTGAGCAATTCACGGCGACGCGGCGATCCGGAGGCGAGGTAAAGCGGCTTCATCAAAACATCTCCCTGTTCAGTGCCCTGCTTCACCGGCTCAATTGATTTTGTAGCGTCGGCGCAATCCGCGTAGGGCAAAGCTGACCCAAGGCCAGAGCAAGGCACTGACCAGCGCCGGAAGTACCAGCGCCAGGGTCGGCTGACGATTACCGGTCAACGCGCTGAGCCACAATTGGACCAGCTGCGCGAGGCCGAAAATCACCAGAACTACCAGGCATTGCTGCCACATCGGGAACATTCGCAGGCGTTGTTGCAATGAGAGCACGAGGAAGGTGATCAGTGTCAGGATCAATGCGTTCTGCCCAAGCAGCGTGCCGTAGAGCACATCTTCAGCCAGTCCGAGGCAAAACGCTGTGACCATGCCGACCGTTTGCGGCATGTACAGTGCCCAGAATGTCAGGAGCAGCGCCAGCCACAGCGGACGCAGAATTTCCATGAATTGCGGCAACGGCGAGACACTGAGCAACATGCCGATGAGAAACGTCAGCCAGACAATCCAGCCGTTTCGCGATGCGGTAGCCCCGACCATTATTCTTGTCTCCCGGTTGTCGCCGGTGCACTGACAGGCGGTTTGACCGCGGGTCGCGCAGCAGGCTGGGCAGCTGGAGGTTTGGTTGCCGCCGGCGTAGCTGCCGGTGGTTTAGCAGGCGCAGGCGGTTTACTGGCAGCGGGTTTGGCCGGTGTGGCGCTGGCTGCAGCGGTCGGTGCGGCAGGTGTTGCGGGCGTCGGAGCAGCCGCCGCAGGCACAGTCACGGACTTCGGCACAGTGGCCGGAATAATCGGACCACCGCCAAAGGCATCAAGATTTTCCTGCGCTTGCGCGGCATCGTTGGCGCGCTCTTCGGCGGTGCGGTTGTCGCTGAATACCAACAACAGGTAACGGCTGCGGTTGAGTGCGGCAGTCGGCACGGCGCGGACAATCGCGAACGGCTGGCCGGAATCGTGGATCACTTCCTTCACCGTGGCGACCGGGTAACCGGCCGGGAAGCGCTGGCCAAGGCCGGAGCTGACCAGCAGATCGCCCTCTTTGATATCGGCCGTGTCAGCGACGTGACGCAACTCCAGACGCTCCGGGTTGCCGGTGCCACTGGCAATCGCCCGCAGACCGTTGCGGTTCACCTGCACAGGAATGCTGTGAGTGGTGTCGGTCAACAACAATACACGGGAGGTGTAAGGCATCAACTCGACCACTTGCCCCATCAGACCGCGTGCATCGAGCACCGGCTGCCCCAGCACCACGCCATCACGCTCACCTTTATTGATGATGATGCGATGAGTGAAAGGGTTGGGGTCCATGCCGATCAACTCGGCCACTTCGACCTTTTCATTGACCAGCGCAGAGGAATTGAGCAACTCGCGCAGCCGAACGTTCTGCTCGGTAAGGGCGGCAAGCTTCTGCATGCGACCCTGATACAGCAGGTTTTCGGTCTTGAGTTTTTCGTTTTCGGCGACCAGTTCGGTGCGACTGCCGAATTGACTGGCAATCCCTTCCCAGAGCCGTCCGGGCAGGTCGGTAATCCAGTAGGCGTCCATCAACACCAGCGACGCTTGTTTGCGCGCGGGCTTGAGCAAGTCGAAGCGGGCATCGACCACCATCAGCGCGACCGACAGCACGGCCAGCACCAACAGGCGCACACCCAACGAAGGGCCTTTGGCGAAAAGCGGTTTAATAAGCCGCTCCTCCCAGGCAAATGTTCTGTTTATTCATACGGCATCAAACCGGCCTGGATGAAGACTGACAGAAGATAAACGCCAACAGGCAGCACTGCAAAGTGCTGCCTGCGCGCTCACCCACGTATTGCACTCGGCGACTTATTCGCTCGAGAGCAGATCCATGGTGTGCTTATCCATCATTTCCAATGCACGGCCACCGCCGCGAGCAACACAGGTCAGCGGATCTTCGGCAACGATGACTGGCAGACCGGTTTCCTGGGCCAGCAACTTGTCGAGATCACGCAGCAGCGCGCCACCACCGGTCAGCACCAGGCCACGCTCGGCGATGTCGGAAGCCAGTTCCGGCGGCGATTGCTCCAGCGCGCTTTTCACGGCCTGAACGATGGTAGCCAGAGACTCTTGCAGAGCTTCCAGCACTTCGTTGGAGTTCAGGGTGAATGCGCGTGGAACGCCTTCGGCCAGGTTGCGACCGCGAACGTCGACTTCGCGAACTTCGCCGCCCGGGTAGGCCGTGCCGATTTCCTGCTTGATGCGCTCAGCGGTGGATTCACCGATCAGGCTGCCGTAGTTACGACGCACGTAGGTGATGATCGCTTCGTCGAAGCGGTCGCCGCCAACGCGCACGGATTCGGCATAGACCACACCGTTCAGGGAGATCAGCGCGATTTCAGTGGTACCACCACCGATATCCACGACCATCGAACCGCGTGCTTCTTCGACCGGCAGGCCGGCACCGATCGCAGCAGCCATCGGCTCTTCGATCAGGAACACTTCACGGGCACCGGCACCGAGGGCCGATTCACGGATGGCACGACGCTCAACTTGAGTGGATTTGCATGGAACGCAGATCAGCACACGAGGGCTAGGCTGCAGAAAGCTGTTTTCGTGAACCTTGTTAATAAAGTATTGCAGCATCTTTTCGCAGACGCTGAAGTCGGCGATCACGCCGTCCTTCATCGGACGAATGGCAGCAATGTTGCCCGGCGTACGGCCGAGCATGCGCTTGGCCTCGGTGCCGACAGCAACGACACTTTTCTGGTTACCGTGTGTCCGAATGGCCACAACCGATGGCTCATTCAGGACGATACCGCGCTCGCGCACGTAAATAAGGGTGTTGGCAGTGCCCAGGTCAATGGAAAGATCGCTGGAAAACATGCCACGCAGTTTCTTGAACATGGGAAAGGGACCCTAGGCAACGCGTGGGTAAAAAAGTGCGGCAAACTCTAACAACGACAGGGATTTTGGGCAAGGCGCCAATATGTTAAATTGGCCGCTTTTCTGTGCACCAAGCCCCACAATCGCGGCCTTATGACCGTAGAAGTGCGGTAGTGTTCCGACAATCTAACACACGGACGCCGTCCGTTCTGTTTTCCACAGGAGAATCCCGATGGCGCTAGAACGCTCCGACGTGGAAAAAATCGCTCATCTGGCCTGCCTTGGCCTCAATGATGCCGATCTTCCACACATTACTTCCGCTCTCAACAGCATTCTCGGTCTGGTCGACGAAATGCAGGCTGTTAATACCGACGGAATCGAGCCTCTGGCCCACCCGCTGGAAGCCAGTCAGCGCCTGCGCGCCGACGTCGTGACCGAGAGCAATCACCGCGAGGCCTACCAGTCCATCGCACCAGCGGTCGAAAACGGCCTGTATCTGGTTCCGAAAGTCATCGACTAAAGGGAAAGAGCCTGCAATGCATCAAATGACTCTGGCCGAGATCGCCCGCGGTCTCGCCGATAAAAAGTTTTCCTCCGAAGAGCTGACCAAAGTCCTGCTGGCGCGCATTACCCAGCTTGATCCGCAGCTCAACAGTTTCATCAGCCTCACCGAAGAGCTGGCCATCGAGCAGGCGAAAGCCGCCGATGCCCGCCGCGCCAACGGTGAGAGCGGCGCCCTGCTCGGTGCGCCGATCGCTCACAAAGACTTGTTCTGCACCCAGGGCATTCGCACCAGCTGCGGCTCGAAGATGCTCGACAATTTCAAAGCCCCGTACGACGCTACTGTCGTCGCGAAGCTGGCCGCTGCCGGTGCCGTGACCCTGGGCAAGACCAACATGGACGAATTCGCCATGGGTTCGGCCAACGAGTCGAGCTGGTACGGCGCGGTGAAAAACCCGTGGAACCTGGAACACGTACCGGGCGGTTCGTCCGGCGGTTCGGCGGCGGCGGTTGCTGCTCGTCTGTTGCCAGCGGCGACGGCCACCGACACTGGCGGTTCGATTCGTCAGCCGGCGGCATTCACCAACCTCACCGGCCTGAAACCGACCTACGGTCGCGTTTCGCGCTGGGGCATGATCGCTTACGCCTCCAGCCTCGATCAGGGTGGCCCGTTGGCGCGCACGGCCGAAGACTGCGCAATTTTGTTGCAAGGTATGGCCGGCTTCGATCAGAACGACTCCACCAGCATCGATGAGCCGGTGCCGGATTACTCCGCAAGCCTCAACGAATCGCTGCAAGGCCTGCGCATCGGCGTACCGAAGGAATACTTCAGCGCCGGTCTCGACCCGCGCATCGCCGAGCTAATTCAGAACAGCATCAAAGAGCTGCAGAAGCTCGGTGCGGTGATCAAGGAAATCAGCCTGCCGAACATGCAGCACGCGATTCCTGCCTACTACGTGATCGCGCCGGCAGAAGCCTCCTCGAACCTGTCGCGTTTTGACGGCGTGCGTTTCGGTCATCGCTGCGAGCACCCGAAAGACCTGATCGACCTGTACAAGCGCTCCCGTGGCGAAGGCTTCGGCGCGGAAGTCCAGCGCCGGATCATGGTCGGTGCCTACGCGCTGTCCGCCGGTTACTACGACGCCTACTACCTGAAAGCGCAGAAGATCCGTCGCCTGGTGAAGAACGATTTCATGGCTGCCTTTAATGAAGTCGACATCATCCTCGGCCCGACCACGCCGAACCCGGCCTGGAAGCTTGGCGCTAAGAACAGCGACCCGGTCGCTGCTTATCTGGAAGACGTCTACACCATCACCGCCAACCTCGCCGGCCTGCCGGGCCTGTCGATGCCGGCCGGTTTTGTCGACGGTCTGCCGGTTGGCGTGCAATTGCTCGCGCCGTATTTCCAGGAAGGCCGTTTGCTCAATGTTGCGCACCAGTATCAGTTGAACACTGACTGGCACACCCGCACCCCAACCGGCTTCTGAGGAGACACACATGCAATGGGAAGTCGTGATCGGGCTGGAGATTCACACTCAGCTCACTACCCGGTCGAAAATCTTTTCCGGTAGTTCCACCACATTCGGTTCCGAGCCGAATACCCAGGCCAGCCTGATCGACCTGGGCATGCCCGGCGTTCTGCCGGTGCTGAACCAGGAAGCGGTGCGTATGGCGGTGATGTTCGGTCTGGCGATTGACGCCGAGATCGGTCAGCACAACGTGTTCGCCCGTAAAAACTATTTCTACCCGGATCTGCCGAAGGGCTACCAGATCAGCCAGATGGAATTGCCGATTGTCGGCAAGGGTCACTTGGACATCGCCCTCGAAGACGGCACGGTCAAACGTGTCGGCATCACCCGCGCGCACCTGGAAGAAGACGCCGGCAAGAGCCTGCACGAAGAGTTCAACGGTGCCACCGGCATCGACCTGAACCGTGCTGGCACGCCGCTGCTGGAAATCGTTTCCGAGCCGGACATGCGCAGTGCCAAGGAAGCCGTGGCTTACGTCAAGGCGATCCACGCGCTGGTACGTTATCTGGGTATTTGCGACGGCAACATGGCCGAAGGCTCGCTGCGTTGCGACTGCAACGTGTCGATCCGTCCGAAAGGCCAGGTTGAATTCGGCACGCGCTGCGAGATCAAGAACGTCAACTCGTTCCGCTTCATCGAGAAGGCGATCAACTCCGAGATCCAGCGTCAGATCGAGCTGATCGAAGACGGCGGCAAAGTGATCCAGCAGACCCGTCTGTACGATCCGAACAAGGACGAGACCCGTCCGATGCGTTCGAAAGAGGAAGCCAACGACTACCGTTACTTCCCCGATCCGGACCTGCTGCCGGTGGTCATCGAAGAGTCGTTCCTCGGCGAGGTGCGCGCCACCCTGCCGGAACTGCCTCCGCAGAAACGCGAGCGCTTCCAGAGCCAGTTCGGTCTGTCGGCGTACGACGCCAACGTGCTGGCCACCAGCCGTGAGCAAGCGGACTACTTCGAGAAAGTCGCAGCCATCGGCGGCGACGCCAAACTGGCGGCGAACTGGGTGATGGTCGAGTTGGGCAGCCTGCTCAACAAGCAAGGCCTGGACATCGACGAGTCGCCGGTTTCCGCTGAACTGTTGGGCGGCATGCTGCAACGCATCAAGGACAACACCATCTCCGGCAAGATTGCCAAAGTGGTGTTCGAAGCGATGGCCAACGGCGAAGGCAGCGCGGACGAGATCATCGAAAAACGCGGCCTGAAGCAAGTGACCGACAGCGGCGCGATCTCGGCGGTACTGGACGAAATGCTCGCGGCTAACGCCGAGCAGGTTGAACAGTATCGTGCGGCGGATGAAGCCAAACGCGGCAAGATGTTCGGCTTCTTCGTCGGCCAGGCGATGAAAGCGTCGAAAGGCAAAGCCAACCCGCAGCAAGTGAACGAACTGCTTAAAAGCAAGCTCGAAGGCTGATTCCGGCCCCGCGCTCGGGGATCGTTCCCACGCTCTGCGTGGGAATGCCGCCCCGGACGCTCCGCGTCCATTGCGGTGTGACGCAGAGCGTCACGGGAT
>NZ_AKJR01000070.1:0-19080 GCF_000282235.1 Pseudomonas sp. GM24
CGCGAGCAGGCTCACTCCTACATTTGGATCGATGAAAACAGGCCCGACGGGGTGAGCCGTCGGGCCTGAAGTTAGATCATTATTGCGCCTTTTGCGCCTGCTGCGCTTTCCACGCCTTGAACTCGGCCCATTCGGCGCGACGCTCGGCCTGCTTTTTCTGGATCTCGTCGAATTTTTTCTGTTGATCCGGTTTCAGCAGCGCACGCACATCGGACTCGGCTTTCTTGTGGTTGGCGGCCATCTCGTCTTTCATGGCTTTTTGGTCAGCCGGCGAGAGTTTTTCCAGGTACTTGTCGACCACTTGCTTACGCTCGTGCATCTGCTCGCCCATGATCTTGCGGATCTGCTCACGCTGTTCGCGGGACAGGTCGAGTTGGCTGTACGGACCTTTGCCGTGCATGCCGTGCATCTGACCGCCGTGGCGTGGGCCGTCAAGCGGACCACCCATCGGGCCGCCGTCTTGTGGCATGGCCATGGCGACGGTTGGCAGAGCGGCAGCGAACATCAGAGCGATAAGAGTCTTGCGCATGGTGTATCTCCTTGTCTCGTTCCCGGTACGTTCCGGATGAGTACAGATTACGGAGATCAAGGTCAGCGGCGGTCAGCACTGCGTAAAGCTTGGGTAAAGACGCTTCGCGTCCCACCTTACACATGCCCACTGTAGGAGCAGCCTTCGGCAGCTCCTACAGTGGGAATGGGCGCGGTTCAGAGGCTATAGAAGTAACCGCGGCTGCGCAGAGCGACGATGCGCGGACGGCCGTCCGGGTGCGGGCCGATCTTCTTGCGCAGGTTGCTGACGTGCATGTCGAGGCTGCGGTCGTACAGGGTCAGCTTGCGGCCGAGGGCGAGCTGCGCCAGTTCCTGTTTGTCCAGTGGTTCGCCCGGCTGCTTGAGCAGGGCTTCGAGCAGGCGGCTTTCTGAAACAGTCAGGGTCAGCTCTTTCTCGTCGATGCTGACCACGCCGCGCACCGGACTGAAACTCAGATCGCCCAGCTCAAGCTGAGTCGACACCGCTGCCGGATGGCTGCGGCGCAACACCGCGCGCAGGCGCGCGGTCAGTTCGCGCGGGTCGCACGGTTTGGCCAGGTAATCGTCGGCGCCCAATTCCAGACCGAGGATACGATCCAGCGGCTCGCCACGGGCCGAGAGCATCAGCACCGGCAGATCAGCGTGATCGTTGCGCAATTGCTTGAGCAGCTCCAGACCGCTGCCGTCGGGCAGCATCACGTCCAGCACCACCGCCGCCGGGGCGGTTTCGGCCAGCGCTTTACGCGCGCTCTGGCCATCGTGGCAGGCGCGCACCTGAAAGCCTTCCTGGCTCAGCCAACTACTCAGGAGTTCGCACAACTCCTGGTCATCATCAATCAGTAACAGCTCGCTCATGACTCACTCAATTTAGCCATTGCCGACGTTTTCGGCTTGCTCCACTGGCAAAGATACCGCAGAGCAGCGCCAATAGCGCTACTCCGGCGCCCGTGACGAACCACTGCTGCTGATCGGTCAGCAGACGCGGCAGCGGACTGGCCTGGGCTTCCTTGAGTTGCAGCTTCAAGCGCTGGTTCTCTTGGCGCAACCGGGCAAGCTGGGCGCTTTCGCGGGTATTGTCGGCATTTTGCAGTTGTTTGCTCAGTTCTTCCCGCTGCTGCTCACTGGCTTTGAGGCGTTGCTGCAACTCGGTGATCTGGCTGCCGGCGCTTAACGACAATGGCGTGGAGCTGCCGCCTTCGGTGGTTTCCTCACCATGGGCGGGCGCCATGATCGACAACGTGACCAACATCAGACACAACGGACCCTTGCGCATCGCGACACCTGCTTCCAAATGGATATTGGGCAGGTTGTCGGCAGGCAAACGAGAATAATGAGCGATTGAGAGCAGCAAGAACCAGGAAGGTTCATTGTCAGTGGCCGTGTCGCGATTGATGAGGGGACAAATCCCCTCATCACGGGGCATTTAAGGCAGGACTTGCTTGAATGGCTTCACGACCACATTGGCGTAGACGCCAGCGGCGATGTACGGATCGGCGTCAGCCCACGCTTGCGCAGCGCTCAGGGAATCGAATTCGGCGACGATCAGGCTGCCGGTGAAACCCGCTGCGCCCGGATCATTGCTGTCGACGGCCGGGTGCGGGCCGGCCAATACGATGCGGCCTTCGCCCTTGAGCGCTTGCAGGCGTTCCAGATGCGCAGGACGCGCGGCCAGGCGTGCTTCCAGCGAGTTGGCGACGTCGGTGGCAATGATGGCGTAGAGCATGTCAGTCCTCGGTTTTTGGTGTTGTTGTGGTATCGGCATCGTGCAGATGACGCGACAGGTAAATGCCCTGTGCGACCAGGAATACCAGGGTCATGCCCAGGCTGCCGAACACCTTGAAGTCTACCCAGTAGCTCTGGAAGGTGAAGGCGACGAACAGGTTGGCAGCGCCGCAGAACAGGAAAAAGGCGATCCAGGCGATGTTCAGGCGGGTCCAGACCGGGTCCGGCAGGGTCAGCGCGTGGCCCATGATGCGTTTGATCAGCAAGCGGTCACCGATGAAGTGGCTACCGATGAAGGCGACCGCGAACAGCCAGTTGACCACCGGCGCTTTCCACTTGAGGAAGGTCTCGCTGTGGAACGCCAGCGTCAGGCTGCCGAACACCAGGCAGGCGATCAGCGTCAGCCATTGGCTTTTTTCCAGCTTGCGCTGTTTGATGAACAACGCGCCGTACACCACCAGAGAACTGATGATCAGCATCGCCGTGGCACTGTAAATACCGCCTACAGTCACTTCATGGCCAGCGATGTCGACGACCCGTGGATCAAGTTTGTAAACGATGAAGAACAGCAGAAGCGGGATGAAATCGATGAATTGTTTCACAGTGAGAGCCAGAAGCTGGATGTGGCGGCATAATAACAAACATATGGGCGCGCGATAGCGCCAGCTGATTTGAGGTTACAACTCCCCGTGAATGTTGATTTGCACTGCCATAGCACGGCCTCCGATGGCGCCCTGGCGCCTGCGGTTCTGGTTGCGCGTGCGTTCGAGAACGGCGTGCGAGTCCTGGCGTTGACCGACCACGACACCCTCGAGGGCCTCGCCGAAGCGCGCATGGCTGCGACTGAGTTGGGCATGCAACTGGTCAACGGCGTCGAATTGTCCTGTACGTGGGGCGGCGCGACCATTCATGTGTTGGGCTACGGTTTTGATGTGAATGCCGCGCCGTTGGTCGAGGCGATTGCCAAATTGCACGATGGCCGCTGGCTGCGGTCGGAAGAAATAAGCCGCAAGCTCGCCCTCAAGGGTATGCCCGGTGCCCTCGAAGGCGCCCGGCAGGTTCAGCAGGAACTGGGCGACAGCGGCAACGCCCCGGCCCGTCCGCATTTCGCCGACTGGATGGTGCGTGAAGGTTTTGTAAAGGATCGCGCCGAAGCCTTCCGCAAATGGCTCGGCGCCGGCAAGCTGGGTGACGTCAAGTTGCACTGGCCGACGCTGGAAGACACCGTTGGCACACTGCGCGCCGCCGGGGCCTGGGTCAGCCTGGCGCATCCGTGGCACTACGATTTCACCCGCAGCAAGCGCCGGAAGCTGATTGCCGACTATATTCAAGCAGGCGGGCATGCGATCGAGGTGGTCAATGGCCATCAGCCTGCGGAACAGGTGGGCAGCCTGGCAATCCTTGCCCGTGAGTTCGGTCTGCTGGTCAGCGCCGGCAGTGACTTCCATGGCCCTGGCGGCTGGTCCGAGATCGGCCAGTACCGGCCGGTTCCCGAGGACCTTCCACCCCTGTGGTGTCGGTTCAAACATGACACAGATATTGCCGCCGTCTGAACAGGTAGAGAATGTGAGTCAATTTTTCCAGATACATCCGGAAAACCCACAAGCGCGCCTGATAAAACAGGCGGTCGAAATCATCCGCAAAGGCGGGGTGGTGGTTTATCCCACGGACTCTTCCTACGCCATCGGCTGCCAGATCGGCGACAAGACCGCCATCGAGCGCGTGCGCCGTTTGCGTCAGCTCGATGAAAAACACAACTTCGCGCTGATCTGCAGCGACCTGTCGCAACTGGGCAACTACGCCAAGATCGACACCGGCACCTTCCGTATTCTCAAGGCGCATCTGCCGGGGCCTTACACCTTTATTCTCAACGCCACCCGCGAAGTGCCGCGTCTGCTGCTGCATCCGAAGAAGCGCACTATTGGCCTGCGCGTGCCCAGCCATCCGATCGCGCTGGCGCTGTTGGCCGAACTGGGCGAGCCGTTGATGAGTGTGACCCTGATCATGCCCGGCGATGAAGACCCGCTGAGCGATCCGTACGAAATGCGTCAATTGCTCGAACATCAGGTGGACCTGATCATCGATGGCGGCTTTGGCGGCATCAAAGCGTCCACCGTGATCGACCTGACCGGCGATGACCCGGAAGTGGTCCGCGTCGGTTGCGGCGATCCGACGCCGTTCATGGTCGAGGCCTGAATGTCCGCAGTGGAAACCGTTGCCGATCCCCAGGCCGGCGCTCAGCAAGAGTTGCCGTTTGCCATGGTCTATGGCCAGGCGGTCATGGAAATGCCGCTCGACCTTTACATCCCGCCGGATGCGCTGGAAGTCTTTCTCGAAGCCTTTGAAGGGCCGCTCGACC
Source organism: Pseudomonas sp. GM24 (assembly GCF_000282235.1). Lineage (NCBI taxonomy): Bacteria > Pseudomonadati > Pseudomonadota > Gammaproteobacteria > Pseudomonadales > Pseudomonadaceae > Pseudomonas > Pseudomonas sp. GM24. The sequence goes on from NZ_AKJR01000070.1 coordinate 4,610, forward strand.
TGCTGCTGTACCTGATCCGCAAACAGAACATCAACATCCTCGACATCCCGGTGGCGGAAATTACCCGTCAGTACATGGGCTATGTCGAGCTGATGCAGTCGGTGCGCCTGGAACTCGCCGCCGAGTATCTGGTGATGGCCGCGATGCTCGCCGAGATCAAGTCGCGCATGCTCCTGCCACGGGCCGAAACCGTCGAAGACGAAGAAGACGACCCGCGCGCCGAACTGATCCGCCGCTTGCAGGAATACGAGCGCTTCAAGGCGGCCGCCGAAGGTATCGATGGTCTGAGCCGCGTCGGCCGTGATGTGATCGTGCCCAAGCTCGACGCCCCGGAAGCCCGGGCGCGCAAGCTGTTGCCGGATGTCGCGCTGGAAGAGATTTTGATGTGCATGGCCGAAGTGCTGCGCCGTGGCGATATGTTTGAAAGCCACCAGGTCAGCCGCGAGGCATTGTCCACCCGCGAGCGCATGAGCGATGTGCTGGAACGGCTCAAGGGCGGCGGTTTTGTGCCGTTCGTCGAGCTGTTCACTGCCGAAGAGGGCAGGCTGGGTGTGGTGGTGACCTTTATGGCGATCCTTGAACTGGTCAAGGAATCCTTGGTCGAGCTGGTGCAGAATGAGCCGTTCGCCGCGATCCACGTGCGAGCCCGAGCCGAATAACGAGTCGAAACATGAACCTGACTGAACCCCGCGAGCTGGCGCCCCTGCTTGAAGCCTTTCTGTTGGCCTCGGGAAAGCCGCAATCCCTTGAGCGCCTGTTTGAACTGTTCGAAGAAGGCGAGCGGCCCGAGCCTGCGGTTTTCAAAAAAGCCCTGACGCTGTTGGGCAAGTCCTGCGAGGGCCGCGCGTTCGAGCTCAAGGAAGTCTCGTCTGGCTATCGCTTGCAGATCCGCGAGAAGTTTTCGCCGTGGGTCGGTCGCCTCTGGGAAGAACGCCCGCAGCGTTATTCCCGTGCGTTGCTGGAAACCATCGCGCTGATCGCCTATCGCCAGCCGATCACCCGTGGCGAGATCGAAGACGTGCGCGGTGTGGCGGTGAACAGCAACATCGTCAAAACCTTGCTTGAGCGTGAGTGGATCCGGGTTGTCGGTTACCGCGATGTGCCGGGCAAGCCGGCGATGTTTGCCACCACTAAAGGTTTTCTCGATCACTTCAACCTGAAGAACCTCGAAGATCTGCCGCCATTGGCCGAGCTGCGCGAAATGGAAACCGACCCGGTGCTCGATTTTGACGACGCGCCGGTGCCGCAGGGTTTGCAGGAGTTGGCCGACGCCAGCGCCGAGCCGGAGGAAGAGAAGGAGGAAACCAGTTTCCATACGTTGTTGCTGGAACTGGACAGCATGGAGGAGGGGATCAAGACCGACTTCGACGATTTGCTGCGGGATGCGGCGGATGGTGAAGTGCCGACGCCTGAAGCAGAAATCGAGACTGAGCCTGCGCCGCAGATCGCCGAGCCAACCATCGAAGTTGAACTTGAAGCCCAGCCAGAAGCCGAACCGGAAGAAGACATTCTTGGCGTCGCTGAAGCCCGCGAAAAGCTGTTGGCTGCCGTCGCCGCCCTCGAACAACCGGCACCAGAACCCGAACCTGAGCTGAGCGAAGAAGAAGCCGAAGCCCGCGCCCTGGCCGAAGCCATCGAAGCCGAACGCCGCGAGTTCGAAGACTGAAGGGGCGCTGAAAAGATCGCAGCCTTCGACAGCTCCTACATTGCAATACGTCCCCTGTAGGAGCTGCCGAAGGCTGCGATCTTTTGATCTCCCAAAGGTATTCAAATGAGTTCAACAAAAGACCCGTGCATCAGCCTCTGCAAATTCACCGACGACATCTGCCTCGGCTGCGGCCGCAGCAAGCGCGAAATCAAGGCCTGGAAGAAACTCGACAAGGACGACAAGCGCACGGTGCTGGCCGAAGCCGCGCTGCGCCTGATCAAACTCGGTGGCGCCGGTCGGCGGAAAAAGAAATAACCTTGGCCTGATCGACTAGTCTCTGATGCGCGACGGCGCACATCCGCGTATGATTCGCGACCCTCCGCCGATCCCTTCGGCTGAGTACCCAGATTTCAATGCTTCAGGCGCCGCCTGAACAGACCACACCGGGAGGTGCCCAGATGAGCGACATCATTCAGAAAGACGACCAGGAAATCGGCCCAGCAGGCGAAAAGCTGCAGAAAGTCCTCGCCCGTATCGGCGTCGGCTCGCGCCGTGACGTGGAATCCTGGATCAGCCAGGGCCGGATCAAGGTCAATGGCAAAGACGCCACCCTCGGTCTGCGCGTCGACATGCACGACGCCATCACCATTGATGGCAAAGTGATCAAGCGCGAAGAGGCGGCCGAATCGGTCCGCCGCGTGATCATGTACAACAAACCCGATGGCGAGATCTGCACCCGTGACGACCCGGAAGGCCGTCCGACCGTGTTCGACAAGCTGCCGCGTCCGAAAGAAGGGCGCTGGATCAACATCGGTCGTCTCGACATCAACACCACCGGTCTGCTGATGTTCACCACCGACGGTGAACTGGCCAACCGCCTGATGCACCCGTCCTACGAAATGGACCGTGAATACGCCGTGCGCGTACGCGGTGAAGTCGACGACGAGATGATCGAGCGTCTGAAGGCTGGCGTGGTGCTGGAAGACGGCCCGGCCAAGTTCACTGACATCAAACAGGCTCCAGGCGGCGAAGGCTTCAACCACTGGTACCACTGCGTGGTGATGGAAGGCCGTAACCGTGAGGTTCGTCGCTTGTGGGAATCGCAAGGTCTGGTGGTCAGCCGTCTGAAGCGCGTGCGTTTCGGTCCGGTGTTCCTCAACTCCGACCTGCCGATGGGCCGCTGGCGCGAAATGAGCCAGTACGAAGTCGACATCCTCAGTGCCGAAGTCGGCCTGACGCCGGTTGCCATGCCGCAGCTGAACGCCAAGAGCAAAGACAAGCTTGAGCGTATGCAGCGTAAATCGTCGCGTCCGATGGGCAAGACCGAGCGCGTCCGCACCCTGCGTCCAGCCGCTGGCGCGCCGACTGGCCCACGTCCAAGCCGCGAGCCGCAGATCGAAGGCGAACGTCCAGGTCGCAAACCAGTCGCCCGTGACGGCGAGCGCGCTCCGCGTCCGGCCAACGGTCGCACTGAGCGTGGCGAGCGTGGCGAGCGTGGTGCACCTGCCGGTCGTGGTACGCCAGTGGCGGATCGTCCAGCGGACACCACCAACAAGCGCCCGGCCAAGCCTGCGCCGAAGCGTCCGGGAATTAAGCTGGTTGACGGTGACAAACCGTCGGGCAAGCGTCGCGGTGCACCGGCCGGTTCCGGTCAGCGTCCGGGGTTTGGTCGCAAGAAGCCGGAATAAGGCAGCTGTGAGCTTTTAGCGGCAAGCTTCAAGCCAAAGCAAAAACGCCAACCGCAGGGTTGGCGTTTTTTTTGTCTGGCGAAAGGTATGTGGTGCTTTTGAGGGCCTCATCGCTGGCAAGCCAGCTCCCACATGTATCTGCGGTGTTCACAGGATTTATGCAGCGCAACAAAAACCTGTGGGAGCTGGCTTGCCGGCGATGAGGCCAATGCAGCCACCTAATTTTCAGGATCAGAAGACAAACCGCCCGTCAAACACCGGCTTGTCATCCAGCGCCAAAACGCCGCCCGAGAAGATCAGGTCCAGGTGATGACTGCCCTTGGCGCCACCGCCCAAACCAAGGTGCAACCCGCAGTGCCGCTCCTCAAACCCGGCATTGCGCGCATACAGATCTTTCACGCCTTCGTTAGTGCCAATCCCCAGCTCTTCAATCCGCCGGTTCGAAGGATTGGCGTCCAGGTACTTGTTGAAATCATGCTCCAGCCCCGGCACGTCGGTGGCGATGCGGCTGATGGTCGAGTTTTCGATCCACAACTCCAGTGGCGATTCCAGAACTCCGTATTTGCGCGCAAACGGAATGGTGCTGAGGAATGTGCCCTTGAATTTCACATGGCCGTTGATGGCTTCACTGTGGGTCGCGATTTCGCCGGGGGCCAGGTCGAAGTTGCCGACGCCGTTGATGTCGGTCCACTTCTTGATGCTGCTCAGCGGCGTTTCAAACCATGAGCCGTCGTCGTCCTTGAAGCTCAGCGTGGTCGCCTGTGACATGCGCTGGATCAGGTGACTGTTGAGCCCGGCAATCCGCTGCGGGGTGACGCTGAAGGTGTCGTAGAAATACTCGCCGTAATCCTTGAACAGCAGCGACTTCTTCCAGTTTTCCGCCATCACGCCTTGCAGCGCACGGACGAATTCCGGGCCGTCGGGGCGTGGGTTGGGCAGGGTGGAAGAGTCGTAGAAGAAAATGTACAGATCGCTGTCGGTGATTGCCGAGGTCAGCGCTGCAGTGCTTTCCAGGTCCAGACGTCGGGCGCTGAAGTGGAAGCGAGGATGATCGCCGGCCTGTGCGGCGATCGCGCCGGTCAGCGCTGCGTAATCAGCCGTGTGGCCGAGCAATACCTTCGCCGAGTCGAGGCCGGCAAGGGCAGGGTGATGTTCGAGGTAGTAAAGGAAATGCGAGATCGCGCGGGGCTTATCCATGAGTCCTCCCTGACTGACCGTGAAGAAAGCGGCAGGCACGACCGGCCGGATCGTGCCTGCCCGGGGATGTCTTACAGAGGCCACATCGCCGTGCCGAACGGAACTACCGCGTCGGCTTGCATCATTTCTACAGCCGCCTCGTGGGTCGGTGCTTCAAACCATTCGTCCAGTTGCAGTTCGGTATCCAAGTCTTTTTCCAGTGCTTGCATGGTCGATCTCCTAGATGACTTTCACGGTTGTGACTGGCCGGTCGAGGTGGCCGGCAAGACGTGAAGAACCTAGTTCAGGGTTTTTTGTAATGCAAAAAATTATTCATTTAATTTTTAAATAGACTTTTTATTCTGTTTTTGCGCTTGGTTTTTCTTATTTAAAAACAAAAAACTAAGTCATGGTTTTCATTAGCAAGCTAGCTACCGTCAATTTGCAGACGTCTGACAGAATTTTCTGAAATGGAAACTCTGCGTTACGCGTCGTAAAGAAATGTTTACGAAAATGCCGCTAAAACCGAGTGAATCCAACCCGCCATGAGCGCTGTAAGGAAAAGCTGCCGCAGTCTGCTCCGCCGCAGGCTGCGCAGGGCTCTGGCGCGCTTGTTTCAGCGGCGTTTGCAAGGTGAGATGCGCCCCATGCCTGTCGTGCAGGTGCATAACAAGAAGGAGGCGCAATGAACGCCGTGACTGATCTCCACCTCTCTCCGTGGGACGGTTTTTTCCTCGTCCACGCCGATGGCCTGCAAAGGCCTGACTCAATTTTTGCAGCCGCTCGAGTGTCTCGAGGCGGACACACGCAATCCCGGCAACCATCACGCTGATCCAGCGGGGTCTGGCAGCAGGGGGTTAGCGGTGTACAATGCGCCGCGTTTTAACTGTGACCCTCTGCGTAATCGCGCAAATCTCAAGGCTATCCGCCTTGTTCACTCCGTGGCGCCACAAGCGTTTCGGGTTCGATTTCGTCACAGATAAAAACAAACAGGTGACGCATGACCGTTGTAAATAAGCTGAACTCCTGGTGCCTGCGCTGGGGTTTGATCGGGGCTGCTTGAAATCGCAACCTGGCAGCAACGTCTACTGAACATCATCAAACCTTGCGTGAGACCTTTTTCATGAGTGGACAACCCTCGCAATCAGGCGAGCTGAAACGCGGCCTGAAAAATCGCCATATTCAACTGATCGCCCTCGGTGGCGCGATCGGTACCGGATTGTTCCTCGGCTCGGCCGGGGTACTGAAATCCGCTGGCCCGTCGATGATCCTCGGCTACGCCATCTGCGGCTTCATCGCCTTCATGATCATGCGCCAGCTCGGCGAGATGATCGTCGAAGAGCCGGTGGCCGGTTCCTTCAGCCATTTCGCGCACAAGTACTGGGGCGGCTTTGCCGGTTTCCTGTCGGGCTGGAACTGCTGGATTCTGTACATTCTGGTGGGCATGTCGGAGCTGACTGCGGTCGGCAAATACATCCACTACTGGGCCCCGGACATCCCGACCTGGGTCTCTGCGGCAGCCTTCTTCGTGCTGATCAACGCGATCAACCTGGCCAACGTCAAAGTCTTCGGTGAAGCCGAATTCTGGTTCGCGATCATCAAGGTCGTGGCGATCGTCGGCATGATTGCGCTCGGCAGCTACCTGCTGGTCAGCGGCAACGGCGGCCCGCAAGCCTCGGTAAGCAACCTGTGGTCGCACGGTGGTTTCTTCCCGAACGGAGTGAGCGGTCTGGTGATGGCTATGGCGATCATCATGTTCTCCTTCGGCGGTCTGGAAATGCTCGGTTTCACCGCTGCTGAAGCGGACAAGCCGAAAACCGTGATCCCGAAAGCGATCAATCAGGTGATTTACCGGATCCTGATTTTCTACATCGGCGCACTGGTGATCCTGCTGTCGCTGACCCCATGGGACAGCCTGCTGGAAACCCTCAACGCGTCCGGCGATTCGTACAGCGGCAGCCCGTTCGTGCAAGTGTTCTCGATGCTCGGCAGCAACACCGCCGCGCACATCCTCAACTTTGTGGTCCTGACTGCTGCGTTGTCGGTGTACAACAGTGGTACCTACTGCAACAGCCGCATGCTGCTGGGCATGGCCGAGCAGGGCGATGCGCCGAAAGTGTTGGCGAAAATCGACAAGCGCGGCGTGCCGGTGCGGTCGATTCTGGCTTCGGCGGCGGTGACGCTGGTCGCTGTGTTGCTCAACTACCTGATCCCGCAGCACGCGCTGGAACTGCTGATGTCGCTGGTGGTTGCGACGCTGGTGATCAACTGGGCGATGATCAGCTTCTCGCACTTCAAGTTCCGCCAGCACATGAACAAGACCCGGCAGACGCCGCTGTTCAAGGCGCTGTGGTATCCGTACGGCAACTACATCTGCCTGGCGTTCGTCGCGTTCATCCTCGGCGTGATGCTGCTGATTCCGGGCATTCAGATCTCGGTGTACGCGATTCCGGTGTGGGTCGTGTTCATGTGGGTCTGCTACGTGATCAAGAACAAGCGCGGTGCGCAGCAGGCCGTGCACGCGGCAGGTGCTGCCAAGTAAGCGCTGACGCAGAAACACAAAACCCGGCCTGAGTGCCGGGTTTTTTTATGGGTGCAAATATTGGTGCGCTATTGATAGTCGGCGAGAGGATAGTCCCTGCACAGGGTTTCGACCTCTGAACGAAACTGCGCGAGGAGCAGCGGTTCCAGGGTGTAATCCTGTTCGCCGAGCGGCGCTACCGTGTTCAGAATCCGCACGATCAAATCGACGATCTGGCGGCTGCCGTGGACATCGACCCGGCGTTGCGCCAGCGCAGCGGTGCCGATACGCAGCCCGCTGGTGACAAGTGCCGAACGGGGATCGTCGGGTACGCGATGTTTGTTGACGATGATCCCGCAGTGCCCCAGCGCCGCCTCGGCGATAGCCCCCGTGATGCCACCCCGCAAGCGCACCAGCACCGTGTGGTTTTCACTGCAGCCGCCAACCACTTCATAATCCTTGGCCTGAAACGCTTTGGCCATTTCATCCGCCGTGCTGCGGATCTGCGCCATGCAGGCATCGAATTCTGCGGACATTGCATAACCCAGCGCGGCAGCCTTCGCAGCGATCATGTTGGCAGCAGGCGCGCCCTGCATTCGCGGGTAAACGGCTTGATCAAGCAGGCGACTGAAGGTGGTCCTCAGGCCGGGAATCTTGGTGTTCGCATCAGCACCGCTGAGAATCACGCCGCCGCGAGGCCCGGCGAGTTGCTTGTGCGTGCAGGTGACGGTGACGTGGGCTGCGTCGATCGGACTTGGGTGGCGCCCGGTGGCGACCAGCCCGGCGATATGCGAAATATCGGCGAGCAGGATGGCCCCGGCTTCATCGGCAATTTCGCGAAACCGCTTGAAGTCCACTTCGCGCGAATAGGCGGTGGCGCCGCAGAGGATGACGCGTGGGCGATGGGCGAGTGCGAGCAGGCGCACCTTGTCGTAATCGATCAGGCCGTCTGCTGTCGTGCCGTACTGGATCGCCTTGTAGTAGGCGCCGGAAAACGCGGCGAGGCTGCCATGCGTGAGATGGCCACCGTGTTCCACCGCCATACCCAGCAAGGTGTCGCCAGGCTCAAGTAACGCTGTGAGCACCTGGTAAATGGCGGTCGACGCCGAGTGCGGCTGCACGTTGGCGTATTGAGCCGTAAACAGTTGCCGCGCCCGGCGGATGGCCAGCGATTCGACCAGCTCGACATTCTCGCACCCAGCACTGTGACGCTTGCCGGACATGCCTTCAGCGGTCACGTTGACCAGCACGGAAGCGCAGGCCGCCAAGGTTCGCGGCTGGACTGCGCAGGAGGAGGAGACCAGTGAAAGCGTGTGCTGTTGGCGCGTCACTTCAGCGTCGAGAATGGCCGCCAGTTCAGCGTCTTCTGCGCGGAGATCTGCCAGGCCGCGTCGCAGCAAGTCAGCCTGGTTCTTGAGCGGTTCAGTAATGACTGCCATTGCTTGATTCCTTCCCTGGTTTTGCGTGATTTGCGCATGTCCTTGCTTGCCAGATCTGTACAGGCGAATCCGTGTTTTGACCGCTGTGCGCGCAAAACTAAACCCTGTACAGGCCTCCCGGTTTTTCGTTCTTTCACTCTCGAGAATGCGACGCCGGATTGACGCATCATAAATTTTTCAGTGAGGAACGCCACAGAATTAATCAAAAAAATGAACATTCTTCAAAGAAAATGATTCTTTTTGTGGTCGCGTCGGGTGTAAAACAGGCATTGCCCAGTGCCGATTTTCCGGCCTTGGGTGGAAGTCGAAAGGAACTGACGAGTCCGTACGGAGGCTGAAATGACCCCGCACGTTGGCGGAAGCAGCCTGTGAAAGCTGACTTTTTATACCGAACCCAGGGAGGGAGAATGCTATGATCCTGCGCGGCACTGACAGGGATATAACTGCAATTTCCTACCTCACTTGTGTATGTCCGGAATGATCATTCGGGATGTGACATTGATTGCAGTTAAAATGGATGATAAGCATGTGATGCACAGAAGAGAAAGATCGGAGAATCTGAAGAACAACATCAAATACCTGATAAAGAGTCGCGGGGAGACGCAGTTGTCCTTGTGTCACTCCAGTGGTTTGACCCGCACGACCATCTATAACATTCTTGAAGGTAAAGTGGTCAATGTACAACAGTCCACTGTGCGCAAGATTTCTGATTTCTTCGGCGTGTCTTACGAGGAAATAGAGACGATTGATTTTGAAGAAAAGGAAATCATCGAAAGCAGTATTTCGCCACAGGGGAATATGAATCCGGCGGCGGTTCCGGTGATTAAAGAAAGTCTGCTGCTGCAAAGTCTGGATAAGAGAATTGGTGAGTTGGCCACGATTTATCCACTGACTTACTATTTTGGCGCGTCCTTTAATCTGATTGGCGTTTTGCTGGAAAATGAAATCAGCGGCATGAATGAACCCGGCGATCTATTGATCGTGCAGAAAGGAGCGTCGACCAGCGACAGGGAAAAGCTGGTGTATGACAAAATCACAGCGAAGTTATCTATAAGCCATGAAGGCAACTTTGATACGGATCGTGTATGCGTGATCGGAGATGTAATCGAGGAACGATTTAATGGATTGCAGTGTTGAGTTGGAAAACAGCAAGTACAAGTTGCTGGGATTCGAAAATGGAAAAAGCCTGGCCGTCATCATGGTCATCGCAACAGGCAAAATAATTAAAATAAAGCTAAGTGAAGTGTTGAATAGTGAGATTATGGATAATCTGAATAAAATCGAAGTGAAAAACCTCTACAAGAAGTTTTACTCCCAGGGCGGAGCACTCACCGCTTACGAAATCAATGACCGTCATGAGAGTTCCTGGATGATCTACATCATCCTGAACCTGATGCTGTTCACGCTTTACATTTTCACCAGTATTGCTGCGACAAAACCGATCTACCTCGAGTATTTCGATATTGTCGTAACGCCGGGCACCTTCCTCTATCCGCTAACGTTTCTGATCGTTGACTTGCTCAACGAAACGTTTGGCCTGAGGCTCGCGCGAAAAGCGATCCTGTTCGCGTTCATCAGCAACGCCGCGATTATCATTCTGCTGGCCATCACGACTCATCTTCCGGGATTGCCGGGCTGGAAGCTGGATGGCGCTTACAATGATGTTATCAGCCAGTTGTCCGCAGTTCTGGTAGCGTCTTCTATATCGTTTCTGGTTTCCGAGAACATAAACTCGTATCTGTTGTGCAAGATTAAAGAACTCACAAATTCCAGATTTCTGTTTTTGCGAGTATTTTTAAGCACGTTGTTTGCCGTGATCATCGACAGTTTTCTGTTCTGCTATATCGCGTTTTACGGGACGATGGAAAATAGCGCGATACTGGGCATGATCTACGTTCAGATCGCAATCAAGGTAGGTTTTGCCTTCTTTAATATCTTGCCGGCCTACGGCGCAAGATCATTGTTCAAGAAGTACCTGACGGGTGCGCAAACGCAGTAAGCAGAGGAGGGCGCTCACTCGGCATGCTTGAGTGAGCGCTTCTTGTTACAGTATTACTTTAAGCCGAGTTTCTCTTTCAAGCGTTGAGTCACCTGTACTTTATTGTTCAGGAACTCATTCAAGCCTTTGGCGCGAAGATTACAGGCATCGCAATCGGAACATCCAGTGCCTTTGATGCCGTTGTAGCAAGTCAGTGTTTCTTCGCGAACCAGATCCAGTTGATGGTGGTAATCAGCCAAGGCCCAGGTTTCTGCCTTGTTCAGCCACATCAATGGCGTATCCAGTTGCAGCTTGTAATCCATGCCTAATTCGAGGGCTTTATTCAAGGCCTTGACGAACTCATCCCGGCAATCGGGATAGCCCGAGAAGTCGGTTTCACAGACACCGGTAATGACCGTTTTGGCCTGGACTTGATAGGCATAGATAGAGGCCAGGGTCAGAAACAGAATGTTCCGTCCCGGAACGAAGGTGCTTGGCAGACTCTCGCCAGAGCTGTTCACGGTCGGCACCGGAATGTTATCGCGGGTCAGGCTGCTGATGGCCAGCTCGTTGAGCAAGGACACATCCAGCGTTTTATGCACGGTCACACCGAGCTTTTTCGACAGCTGCTGCGCCACTTCAATTTCCGCGTGATGACGCTGACCATAGTCGAACGTGATGCAGTGGACTTCATCGTAGTGGGTCAGGGCGTGGATCAAGCACGTGGTGGAGTCCTGCCCGCCGCTGAATACGATAACTGCTTTGTTGGTCATGGTTATGCTTCCTGCATTGAGGTCTTGAGGGCAAAGGTGGAGATGATACTCGAAATGGGGCTAGAACTCGGTGCAGAGTCCAGATGCGCGCGTGAGTCCGCGAGCGGCTATCTTAAGGTGGAGTGAGGCTTCAATACCTGAATAATAGGCATGTTAAATAGCAAACGTTTTTAGCTCGTTGCTAAAAGCAGAGGGATTTAAACAACTGGCACGGCGCCCGGTGTGGCCAGCGCCACTTGCTCACCGCACTTGCGCCCAAACACTAGCTTTTCCATCGCTTCGACAAAAGTTCTGCCCTGCAGCCAGAACCCGTCATGAATGAAACTCAAGGCGTAGCAGCGACCTTTTTCGTCCATCAACAGTGCAGCGTGGCCATGATGAATTTCGGCGATGTTCACCAAGGTGCTGCCCAAGCGTTGCTGCCAAGCCAAGAAGTCTTCATCTCCATACAGGTGTTCAAAGGCGCCAAACGCTACATCGCTGGTAGCGCAGTCTTCGCCTGTGCCGCAGGTGCCGACGGTCAGGCCGGCCAGTTGTTCGAGCAGAGCAGCGGCTGGATGCTCGCGCGGGACGAAATCCGGCAATGGCACGATATGGGTCACAGGCCAACCGGCAGCCAGGAACAGTGGGTGGAGAGTCTCGGGAAGTTCGATCAGCGGGTGCATTGGGAGCGTCCAGGCTTAGGCAGCGTTCTGCATTAACGGTCTTTTTTATTGCACTGAATCGTTTGTCAACATCCAGCCGTACCGGGATACCTTGTCTCTGAGAGATGCCCCTATTTCAATGGGATTTTTCATGATAACTATTCCCCAGAATTAGTTTGCGCCGCACCAATAGCATATAAATTGGTTTGCCGCATGAGCATGTCGAGCTAAAGCTTTGCAATCAAACGATTAAACGCACGTGAGCAGCCTCGTTGCTTTGCATCTCTGATGATCGAATCGTGAGTGGACGGTTCAAACGTTTCGCGAACCGCTTTCTTTGCTATTTCATTGAACTGCGCATTATCAAAATCACACTCTACTGTTGAAAACATATAAGAATTGCGCTTGGACCACCGGTCAAAACTTATGACGATTTTTTCGTCGAAAATCAGTGCTCCATCACTTTTATCCTCGAAGAAAAAGAACACCATTCGATTCGTATCGACATGCCCCATTGATGTAGCAAATGGCTGTTTTCTCAAAAGCGATGTCAGCCTTACCCCACCTGCAATACCAAGACCTCCCCCCAAACCCTCACTCGCAAAAAAATACTGCTTGAACACTACCGTTATTTTCTACGAAAATAAGGAACGTCGTATGCTTTCTCGAAAGAATGAAAGCCATTTGGATCGCCGATCAGTTCAAAATCGCCGCTTATGAAATCCGACTCGGAAAAGCTGTCCAACCCAAAAATACTTGGTTGAAAATTACCCGAGCCCTCTATGAACAACTCAACAAGCTGATGGAAATCTGTAGAAATCATACTAGAAGAGTTGTTGCGCCTTGATCCACGCGGAAATCATTTTCTTTATTTCATCCATCAAGGATAGATTTCCGAATATAACTAGCTCACATCCCGCCTCTTTGTCTTGATACGAGGAAAGCTCATCAACATCCTCGTCTAATACTATTCTAAGAATCTGGCCATTCACCTCATTTCTTACAGAAAAAATTGGATTTCCATCCATGAACGGCGTGCCGTTTGAAAAGAATGTATTGTAAAAAGGCGCCTTGAATATTTCACTAGCGACTTCGTTTTTCTGAACCTCTAGATAAAAGAATTTATAAAAATCCTGCTCTAGTTGAAAATAGCTGTCTTTGTTGCTCAGGTAGTCATCAAACATTTCCCTACTCCACAAATGCTTTGCCAGTAATTACTTCGATATCAACGCGCTCACTTTTGGTATCTTTTACCTTGAACGTCTGACTGATATGCGCATCCGCTCCGCCGCACTTAGCCGCATTGTCAATATATTTGTCCGCCTTCTTGAATGCATCCTGTCGGGCTGCGAGGTCTTTTTTATTGAGTTTTCCTTTCAACTCCTCAAGCTTTTTCTTAGCGTCGCTAGCGGTCAGAGGCGTATCTTGGTTCCATGCGACAGACTCTTCAAGCTTGGCACCTTGAGCTTGAATACGTCCTCTGTGGGCTGCCAATCCTAAAGGATCGACCCACCCCATAGGATTCGGGGCATACTGATAAATATTTATGCCACCCTCATAACTTATTGGGTCCTTACTGATGAACCGCCCAACCCCCGGATCATAGTACCGATGCCGATTGTAATGCAGCCCCGTCTCATGATCGTGATACTGCCCCTGGAACCGTATCGGGTTCATCACGCCATGCTGCCGCGCCCATTCCGAACGCTGCTCCGTCACCTGCCCCCACGCCTTGTACTGCGCGGTCCACGCCATGTTGCCTTTGGAATCCGTCAATTCCTGCGGCGTGCCGAGGTGATCACACTGATACCAGGCCAACGCATCAAACGGTAATGCCGTTGCCTTGTGATTCCACACCGGGTCGTCATAGAGGCTGTAGTCACCGCTGTAATCCGGCAGCCCAATCAGATCGATCGGCGCGTGCCGCACAGCCTGTGCCACAGGGACAAAAGTGCCCGGTTCGAAGACGTAGTGCACCGTGCGGCCGGGCTCGCCATCGCTTTGTGCCGGGCTGCTTTCCCACGCGAGGTTGTCGCCATCCCAACCATACAAGGTGAAGCCGCAGCCGAGTTCGCGTTGTTTGCGCGCGTGCTCGTTTCTGTTCCAGAGGGAACCTGCTTCAGGACGTTGTTTGTAATGCGCGCGGGAATTTTTGTGCAGGCGTCGTCCCAGTGCGTCGTAGGCGAAATCCACGCTCAGGCGCGGGTCCTCGAAATGCACCAGTCGATCAAACAGATCCCAGCGCAGATCGCAGCGTTGGCCGTTGTGCCAGCGCTGGATCTGGTTGCCGCGTTCGTCGTAGTCGAAGTGGGTGCCGGCGTATTCGCGCAGCAGGTTGTCGACCAGTTTGCTGCGCGGTGGGGTCAGGTCCAGTGGGCGGCGAATTTCTGTCGCCTTGTCGTCGAGCAGGTTGCCGGCCGGGTCGAAGGCGAAGGTTTCCACGCCTTGACGTGTGGTGGCGCTGAGCAGTCGGCCGACCGGATCGTAGCGATAGGCGAGCGGGCCGCGACGGCTGTCGTTGATGTCGGTCAGTTGGCCGGCGGCGTCGTAGCTGTACTCGCGTTTGAGCAGCGTGGATTTGTCGTCGCTGCGTCCCAGCAACTG
>NZ_AKJR01000071.1:0-29724 GCF_000282235.1 Pseudomonas sp. GM24
GCCTTCGGCAGCTCCTACATTGGAATGCGCTATCCCTGTAGGAGCTGGCGAAGCCTGCGATCTTTTGATTTTTATCAGAAGTGGAACTTCACCAGGAAGCTCGTGGTGCTCTGATTGGTCTTGAACGCACCGGTGTCGTCGATGCCGTACTTGTCTTTCCAGTAGTCGTATTCCACACCGACATACAACTGCTTCTCGCCAAAACTCAACGCCTTGCCCAGGTCGTATTTGACCTGTGGGTTGAAGTGCAGGTTGGCGTGGTAATCGCCTTTGGAGTTGGAGTCGTTGTCGGTGACCCAGTCCATGAAGCCGTCGATCAGGATGTCCGACTTGCCGACCGGGATGGTGTAGGACCAGACCGGAGTAATCTGCCAGACGTTGTCACCGGCGCGAGCACCTTGGGTGTGACGCTGGTAGAAGTTCAACTGGAAGTAGTCGAAGCCCGGGATTGCCAGGTCGAAGCCTGGACCGATCAGGTACGACTCGGTATCGCCTTCGCCGAACTCGTAAGTCATCGCCACCAGGACGTCTTTGATCGGGCCGAACTCGATCTTCTGGTCGAGCACTTTGCCCAGCGAGATGCGCGGGCTGAACTCACCGTAGTAGGTGTTCGGACCGTTGCTGAAGTCCTTGCCACCGTTGTAGAAGATCTTGTCGAGGAAGAAGAAGTTATCCCCGTACTTCCACGCATCGGCGTGCTCGAAGGTGACGGTCTGCTGGATGCGCGGGTTGACCTGGAAGTCCTTGCCATACAGGTAGGTCAGGCTGTTGTTCTGCCACTGCAGCAGGCCTTCGGCCATGGCCTGGCCGCCGGCCAACATCGATCCCGCGAGCATCAGGCTGGTGCACATACGTTTCATTCGGTTGCTCCCAAAGTAGGTGTTCCACGTTATTTTTTTTAAGATCGGCGCTCTGGTGTGGCGCCTTTTTTCGTTGCTGCAAAAGTCATCCGATCGGTCAGCTTCGTTGCTGTTAGCAAGAGCCGAGCCAAGGCTTTCGAAAAGCAAAAAAACACCCGCTCGGCTGCTGAAAAACAGTCGATTGAGTGTGTTTTCGGGATGCCTCGGTACTGACCGGGCCGGGATAAGTTGGCTTTTCGGTCAGGAATTAAATTCGGGCTTTTTTTTAGACCGAATTCAAGAGGCCGCGGAGAATACTGACTCAACGGCCAGGTCTCAAGTGCCCCGCAACAGAGCACCGACGACAGGTATGGGGCACGGTTGCGGGCCATCTTAAAAGTGCACCTTGACCAGCAGGCTGGCGGTGTTCTGGTTGGTGTCGAAGTTGTGGGTGTTTTCGATGCCGTATTTATTTTTCCAATAGCTGTATTCGGTGCCGACATACAGTTGCTTGTGGCTCCAGTCCAAGGCTTTGCCCAAGTCATATTTGATCTGCGGATTGATGTGCAGGTTGGCGTGGTAGGTGCCGCGCGAGTTCTCATCGTTGTCGACCACCCAATCGAGGTAGCCGTCGATCAGCACATCGGAATTGCCCAGGGGAAAGCTGTAGGACCAGCCGGGGGTGATCTGCCAGACGCCGTCACCGGGGCGTGGGCCTTCGGTCTGGCGGCGGAAGATGTTCAGGGTTACGTAGTTGAAGCCGGGCACCTTGAGGTCGAAGCCGGGGCCGATCAGATAGGCCTCGCTGTCGCCTTCGCCGTATTCGTAAGTCATCGCCAGCAGGACGTCTTTGATCGGGCCGAACTCGAGTTTCTGGTCGAAGATCTTGCCGAACGAAAAGCGTGGGGTGAATTCACCGTAGAAGGCGTGCGGGCCTTTGTTCGCGTCTTCCTTGCCGTTGTAGAAGATCTTGTCGACGAACAGGAAGTTGTCGCCGTATTTCCACTTGTCGGCGTGCTCGAAGGTCAGCGTCTGCTGGATCGACGGGTTGATCGCGAAATTCTTGCCGTACAGATAGCTCAGGCTGTTGGTCTGCCACAGCAGTAAATCGCCGGCCATGGCCTGACTCGCGGCCAGCAGGCCGCCACTCAACAACATGTTGGTTTGCGTGCGAATCATCTGTTGCTCCCTCTTGTTTTTATTGTTTGAGGCGCAGAGCTGTTGCGCGCCCTTGTAGGAGTGAGCCTGCTCGCGATAGCGGTGAATCAGTCAACGAATCTGTTGAATCTGATAACGACATCGCGAGCAGGCTCACTCCTACAGGGGGATAGCGTTTTTCAGTTAATGCTGGTGGGCGTGGCAGTCGTTGATCGCCGCACGCTCTTTGCCGCCGAGAATGTTGAACAGCAGGTTCAGCGTCAGCGCGCTGAGCGTGGCCATGGCGATGCCGCTGTGGGTAATCGGGCTCATCCACAGCGGCAGGTGCGCGAAGAATTCCGGGCGTACCACGGGGATCAGGCCCATGCCGATGCTCACCGCCACCAGCAACTGGTTGCGACGGTCACCGATGTCGGCTTCCTGGAGAATCTTGATCCCGGTCGCGGCGACCATGCCGAACATCGCAATTGCTGCGCCGCCGAGTACCGCCGGAGGAATCGACGCCACCAGAAACGCTGCTTTCGGCAGCAGGCTCAGGACGATCAGCAAGCCACCGGCAACGATGGTCACCGAGCGGCAACGTACACCAGTCATCTGCACCAAACCGATGTTCTGCGCGAACGAGGAGTGGGTGAAGGTGTTGAAGAAACCAGCGACAAACGAGGCGCCGGCATCACACAGCAAGCCGCGACGTAGCATGCGCGGGCAGACTTCCTGGCCGGTGATCTTGCCTAGGGCGAGGAACATCCCGGTGGACTCGACGAAGATGATGACGACTACCAGACACATCGACAGGATCGGTGCCAGTTCGAATTTCGGCATGCCGAAATGCAGCGGAGTGACGAACTGAACCCATGGCGCGTTGGCCATGCCGCTCAGGTCGACCATGCCAATCGCGCCGCACAGGATGTAGCCGAAGCACATGCCGATCAGTACGGAAATGTTGACCCAGAAACCGCGCATGAAGCGGTGGACCAGCAGAATAGTGCCCAACACCAATGCGGCGATGGCCAGATAAATCGGTGAGCCGAATTGCGCAGCGGCAGCGCCACCACCGGCCCAGTTCACGGCCACGGGGAACAGCGACAAACCGATCGAGGTGATGACCGTGCCGGTCACCAGCGGCGGGAAAAAGCGCACGACCTTGGACATGAACGGCGCGATGAGCATGCCGAAGAAACCGGCAGCGATCGTCGCACCGAAGATGCCTTGCAGACCGATACCGGGCATGCCGGCCATGGCGACCATGCTGCCGACTGCAGCAAAACTGGCACCCATCATCACCGGCATGCGAATGCCCATCGGGCCGATGCCCATGGACTGGACGATGGTGGCGATACCGGCGACCAGCAGGTCGGCGTTGATCAGGAAGGCAATTTCTTCACGACTCAGGCCAGCGGCCTGTCCAATGATCAGCGGCACCGCGATGGCACCGCCGTACATCAGCAGAACATGTTGCAAACCGACCAGGATCAGTTGCAAAAGGGGCAATCGCTGAATGGCGGGTGCGTCGGGGATGCGCGCTTTGGACAGCTCGGACATGCAACACCTCGGATCTTTTTATTCTTGTGATTAACAGCTGCCGGGTTGCTCACAGCTGTTTATTTGCATCAGGTAAAAACCGCGTTGCGGCGAATCGCTGGCAAGCCAGCTCCCACACAGGCAGTGCAAAACCCTGTGGGAGCTGGCTTGCCAGCGATGCTTTTACTGCTTAGTTGGTCTGTGCTCCCTGGGCGATCCATGCACCGATCAGGTCACGTTCCTGCTGGGTCATCTGCGTGATGTTGCCCAGTGGCATGATCTGCGTGGTGATGGCTTGCGCCTGGATGCGTGCCGCGTTCTGACGGATCTGCTCAGGGGTGTCGAGCATCACACCCGCCGGAGCTGCGCTGAACAACGGACTGGTTGGTTTGGCCGAGTGGCAAACCGCGCAACGTTCTTGAATCACGTTGTGCACTTTGTCAAAGGCCGGACCTGCGTTGGAGGCTTGCGCCGGTGCTGCGGCAGGGGCTGCCGGAGCAGCAGGTGCCGCCGCTTCAGCCGGTTTCAAGCCACCGCCCAATGCCGTTTCCGGCAGCGGTTGGTACTCGATTTTCGCTGGCGCCTTGGCCACTTCCGGCGCGGTCGACATCGGCATCGGGCCGGTGACGTACGCCAGACTGATCATGCCCACCGCTGCCACTGGCAGGGTCCAGGCAAACTTGTGGCTGTCATGACGGGTGTTGAAGTAGTGACGCACCAACACCGCCAACACGGCGATCCCGGCCAGGATCAACCAGTTGTACTGGCTGCCATAGGTGCTCGGGAAGTGGTTGCTGATCATGATGAACAGCACCGGCAGGGTGAAGTAGTTGTTGTGACGCGAACGCAGCAAGCCTTTGGCTGGCAGCGCCGGATCCGGCGTGCGGTTTTCGGCAATCGCCGCGACCAGTGCGCGTTGCGCCGGCATGATGATGCGGAACACGTTGCCGACCATGATCGTGCCGATGATCGCGCCGACATGCAGGTACGCACCACGACCGCTGAACACTTTGCTGAAGCCATACGCCGCGCCGATGATCAGCACGAACAGAATGAAACCGAGCAGAGCAGGGCGTTTGCCCAGGGCCGAGTCGCACAGGAAGGAGTAGATGAACCAGCCGATAAACAGCGAGCCGATACCGATGGCCACGCCTTCAGGGCCGCTCAGGGTGCTGCCCGGAGCCAGCAGGTAGAGCGTTGGATTGGAGTAGAACACCACGCACAGCAGCGCGATACCCGACATCCAGGTGAAGTAGGCTTCCCATTTGAACCAGTGCAGGTTTTCCGGCATCGCCGGCGGGGCCAGTTTGTATTTTTCCAGGTGATAGATACCGCCACCGTGGATCGCCCACAGGTCACCGGCCAGACCGGTTTTCGGGTTGACGCGGTTGAGGTTGTTCTCCAGCCAGACGAAGTAGAACGACGCGCCGATCCAGGCCACGCCAGTAATCATGTGAACCCAGCGCACGCTCAGGTTCAGCCATTCCAACAGATGTGCTTCCACAGTCTTTACCTCTCGCCTGTCACTCTTGTTGTCGAGTGATCAGACCTTCTCTTATTGGTGGGGGGCGAGGATCAAACGCTCATCCTCTTTGAAAAAATGCTCATCGCAGTTATTGCCTGTGCCACTGCGATCAACCACCAGGAAGTCATCCCGCTTTTCGATCGTCAGCACCGGATGGTGCCAAACGCCGCGATGGTAATTAATGCCCTGCCTGCCGTTGGTGACGAAGGCGCGGACCAAGCCTGATACAGGTTCATCGCCAAGTGGCGCGACCACGATCAGAAAGGGGTTGCCGAGCAGCGGAATGAAAGCCTGGCTGCCCAGCGGATGGCGTTCCAGCATGCAAACGGTCAGCGGCATGTCCTGCGCGTCGGCGCGGAAAATGCTGATGATCGCGTTGTCCTCAGGCTGAGCGGTTTCGACCGTCGCCAGTTTATGGAAGCGCATGGTCGAACCGTTGTTGATCATGAAGTGATCGCTGCCGTCGGTTTCGATCACGTCACCGAAAGGGGCGAAGGCTTCTTTGGTCAGCGGTTCAATCTGTAGTGTGCGCATGCTGTTCTTCTTTTCGTTGAGTGATCGTTCCCACGCTCCGCGTGGGAATGCAGCCCGTGACGCTCCGCGTCACATCCAGAGTGGACGCAGAGCGTCCAGTGATGCGTTCCCACGCAGAGCGTGGGAACGATCATTGCGGTGTTATTTAGCGACCTTGCCGAGAACGCGCAGGCGGCTCACGCCACCGTCCGGGAACACGTTCAGGCGGATGTGAGTGATCGGGCCCAGTGCCTTGATCTGCTCGACGAAGGTGTGTTCGGCGTGCATTTCCAGCTTCTGGCTTGGCAGCAGTTCACGCCAGAACAGCGATTGGGTTTCGATCTGGCTGTCAGTACCGCCCTTGACGAACGCGCCCTGGATCGAGCAAGTGTCCGGGTAGTTGCCTTTGAAGTGCAGGGTGTCGACGACGATCTTCTCGATCTCGCCCGGGTGACCCAGCGCGACGATCACCCAGTCATTGCCCGGCGTGCGACGACGTGCAGTTTCCCAGCCGTCGCCCATGTTGATGCCACGACCCGGGTTGAGGATGTTGCTCATGCGGCCGAAGTGTTCGTCGGAGCAGGCGAGGGCGCGGCCACCATTGAGGGCTGCTGCCAGATCGACTTGCTCGTTGTCGCCAACAGCGGACCAGTCGCGGAACGGAATGCCGTACACGCGCAGACGGGCGACACCGCCGTCCGGGTAGATGTTGAAGCGCAGGTGGCTGAACGCTTGGTCGTTGCTGATTTCGTGGTAGTGGTGGCTGTTGCCCTGCAGCTCGACGGCCGACAGCACTTCAGTCCACTGGGTGTTTTCATCAGGCTCGCCCGACGCCAGGAAGCACGCTTCCAGAGAGGCCGATGGCGGGAAGTTGCCGGTGAAGAATGAAGTGTCGATGTCCACGCCTTTGATCGAGCCCGGTACGCCCAGACGAATCACAGCGCTGTCGAAGCCTTCGAAGCGCTTGCGGCGCGATTCCCAGCCGTCCATCCACTTGCCGTTGTCATCGAACACGCCCTCCTTCCATACGGCCGGAGTCGGTTGGAACAGACGATTGGCGTCTGCGAACCAGTCATCGGTGACCGAGATGATTTTGGTGCCCAGACGGGCATCGGCCAGGTTGACGAATTTTTCGAAAGGTACGGCGTAAGCTTTCATTCTTCTTGTCTGCCTTTAAAAAAGTGGCTGGGGATGCTTGCAAGACCCTGGGTGCTCTCCGCGTCTGATGCACTCGGGTCAGGCTTCGCTAAAGAGTCAGTAAACGGAACAGGGCGATCTTGTTGATCTCCGCCAGCGCGCATTTGAACTCGGTGTCGACCGAATTGTGAATACGCGTTTCGAACGCCGCGAGGATCTGATGCCGGTTGCTGCCTTTTACCGCCATGATGAAGGGAAACTTGAACTTGGCTTTGTAGGCGTCGTTCAGCTCGGTGAAGCGCTGGAACTCTTCGGCCGTGCATTGGTGAATACCGGCGCCAGCCTGTTCATTGGTGCTGGCTTCGGTCAGTTGGCCCTGGACGGCAGCTTTGCCGGCCAGGTCCGGGTGAGCGTTGATCAGCGCAAGCTGGCTGGCGTGATCGGCGCTCAACAGGATGTCGCTCATGCGCTGGTGCAGGGTTTCGATCTCGTCGATCGAGGCATCTGCGCCCAGGTCGTAGGCCTTCTCGGCCACCCATGGCGAATGTTCGTAGATGTCGGCAAAAGCTTTGACGAAGGCGTCGCGGCTCAGGCTCGACGGTTGCAGGGTTTGAAAGCGGCTCATTTGGCGGCCCCTTGGTACGGGTGGGTTTCGTGCCAGTGACGCGCGATGTCGACGCGACGGCTGAACCACACCTGTTCATGACTTTTGGCGTATTCGATAAAGCGTTTGAGCGACGCGAGGCGACCCGGACGGCCGATCAGGCGGCAGTGCAGACCGATCGAGAGCATCTTCGGTGCTTCAGCGCCTTCGGCATAGAGCACGTCGAACGCGTCTTTGAGGTATTCGAAGAAGTCGTCACCCTTGTTGAAACCCTGCACTTGGGTGAAGCGCATGTCGTTGGTGTCGAGGGTGTACGGGATCACCAGATGCGGTTTGCCGGTCGGGTTGTTCGGTTCCCAGTAGGGCAGGTCGTCGTCGTAGGTGTCGCAGTCGTAGAGGAAACCACCTTCTTCCATGACCAGGCGACGAGTGTTCGGGCCGGTGCGGCCGGTGTACCAACCCAGTGGGCGCTCGCCGGTGATTTCGGTGAGGACGCGGATCGCTTCGAGCATGTGCTCGCGTTCCTGCGCTTCGTCCATGTACTGGTAGTCGATCCAGCGGTAGCCGTGGCTGCAAATCTCGTGGCCGGCATCGACCATCGCACGGATCACATCCGGGTGGCGCTGAGCGGCCATGGCCACCGCAAAAATGGTCAGCGGAATATCGAATTCCTTGAACAGTTTCAGGATCCGCCAGACGCCGGCACGGCTGCCATACTCGTAAAGCGATTCCATGCTCATGTTGCGCGCGCCTTGCAGCGGCTGAGCGGCAACCATTTCGGAGAGGAAGGCTTCGGACTCTTTATCGCCATGCAAAATGTTGCGCTCGCCGCCTTCTTCGTAATTGAGTACGAAGGACAGGGCGATGCGGGCATTGCCCGGCCAGTGTGGGTGAGGAGGGTTACTGCCGTAACCGATCAGGTCGCGTGGGTAGTCAGCGCTCACTGCAGTCTTCCTTCTTATTCGTTGACAGATTGGTGTGGCGGCCTGGCGGTGAATTAACAGGCTGGCGTCACAGCGATGGGCTGATTGTATACAACTTTATTCGCAATTTGTAAGCCTGAATTTTCGCATTTTTCACCGACTGTCATCTTTTCCTGCTATTGGCGTGAGCCTGCAAGAAACCTGCCTGACCAGTCAGCTAATGGATAGGAGGTGCAATGAATAGGCGTATTGCTGGCTCATCGGCAGGAAACCCCCGAATGGCGGGGGTGAAGTGAAAAATGTCGTTTTTATTGTGTACAATTTTTTTGAAAAGTGTCTTAATCAATCGCTCGCCGCAGCTTTTCGTGCTCCGAATCGGTGCGGTCTCCTTTTTATCTGACTTCGGGAGGCGCGAGGTCTGACTGCTCCATGCAGGCAGGCGCGCAGAATCAATGGGACGTTTGACTACACACGTTTTGGACGCTGCACACGGTTGCCCGGGCAGTTCGATCAAGGTCGAGCTGTACCGCGTTGAAGGATCGCACCTGGAATTGGTCGCCAGTGCCGTCACCAACAGCGATGGCCGGGTCGATGCACCGCTGCTGCAAGGCGATGATTATCGTACCGGCGTTTATCAGGTTCAGTTCCATGCGGGCGATTACTACCGCGCCCGTGGCGTTCAGTTGCCGGAACCGGCATTCCTCGACGTGGTTGTGCTGCGCTTCGGCATCTCTGCCGAACAGGATCACTACCATGTGCCATTGCTGATTTCGCCGTACAGCTATTCCACGTACCGGGGCAGCTGACCCCCAAGCAGCTGCCCCCACCGGGAAGCGACTGCGCATATAGCTTCTTTGGTCTTTCGCCCGCTCACACTGCGGGCTTTTTTTATGCCTGTATTTTGTGCATGGCCGCGCGCCCCGGAGAACTCTGGAGCGCGCGGCTTCGCGTTCGGGTAAGCATTAACGATAAGGTTATTCAGCTGTGTCGGCTGACGACAAGGTTGTATTCGTGAGTGGGGAGAGGCTCGTTGGTGCCCAGCAAAAAAATGATCCTGTTCGTGTGCAAGTGTTCCATCAGGTCGTTGTTGATATGGGCGTCCATGTTGTCGACAAAGACTCTTTTTTTGAGCCAGGCAATTGGATCTGGGAGAAAAACAGTTTTGTTCTGAATCCTGTCCATGAACATGATGAAGATATGCTCAACACCCGTTCGCTTGATCAGTAAGGCGTTCCCCTGGTTGGCGCCGAAATCATGGGCAATGTAGTAGCCGTGTGCGTTGAGAAGATCTTTGAACAGTGTCCGCGTTGTTCGCCGACCTCTTTGATGTTGTGAACCGGATAACAGCTTCGGATTGAAGTCGATTCTTTGCAGACCTTCAGCGGACGGAAGCGGGACACGCTTGTTGCCATTTACGTCGGCTGCAAGCGGCGAGAGAAGCATTAGCGGGTCGCTCAAGTCTTGACGAACGACTCGGTTATCGCCCACGAACATAGAGCGATTTTCCCAGTACTTGAAAGTCTCGACCAATGCACTGATCCCGGACCCGCTCAGTTTATTGGAGTGACTGGCCCGATTGAACATCTCCCGTGCGGTTTCGCTTGCGGAGTGATCAGAAAGGAAGGGGAACTGATCGCTGACATATTGAGTGAGGCTTTTTTCAAATGGCCGACTCCCTGCAATTTTCCATGCTTCACTGCCTTGCGCCGTCCTGTCCGCCGACTTCACCACCCCCCGGGGTTGTAACTCAGGATTGGTCAGCAGTAATTGTTCAAAAGCATCGAAACGATAAGCAGAGAACTGAGGAGGCTTGATGAAGGCAAAACCGTCAACGGCGTGGGTCGCCTGGTCAAGCAGCGCAAAGTGCTTGCCGCCTATTTCCACGGAGTCGCCGGCTGGCGGTTTCGTTGTTCCCCAGGCTTTCCATAGTTCACTGATGCCCATGAGTACGAAGGGATCGAGAGGATCACTGTCTTCTTGCAGTCGAGGGCGCTTGCTTGGGCTGGGGCCGGGCTTTTCTGGCTGAGTGAGGTGGCGAGAACTGCCTGGCTGCGGATCCTGCTGCGTATTTGCGAAGGCCTGCAACTTGCGGCGCCAGACGAATTGCCCAGGGATCTGCTCGAACGTGATATCCGGCACATCGGTCGTTGTTGCAGACGCCAGTTTGTATTCGCCTTGTTCATTCCTGCGAACCAGGATGGTGCCGTCGGCGATATCGATATAGGTTCTCCCGCGCGGTCCTTTGCGGATGCCGTCCGGGGAACCTTGCGCTGCAGGAAGAAGCGCCGCCAGGTGCGGGTCGACGAAAGGAATTGCGTGTGACGGTTCGTTAATCCGTTGCGCCGATCGCTTCCTCTGTCTGGATTGAGCCGTGTACCACTGGGCCTCGACTCGCCACAGTGGCAAACCGTCGATTTTTTTCAGAATTGGTGGTGTCACGCCCGGCGCTGCTGGCCAGGGAATCTGATAGTCCCCGGTTGTGTTGCGTTCAACCCGGTAATGACGGCCGTCTTCCAGGTGCGCGTAAGTCTGACCGCCCGGGGCCACGAATAACCCGTCGATGGTTTCGTGCGGTTTTAGCAGATGGGTTTGTAAAACCGGCAGGGATATCTCGGCCAGTCTGGCATTGGCTTCGGTGATCACCGGGTCCGTGATGTGACTCACCACGACATGTGGGTAATCAGTTACTTCGCTGCCAGATGGAGCGGAAATGGATGGCCCCGGCAGTCGATTCGTACCTGGCGCAAAAATGTTGGAGCCGCCAGGATTCGTTCCGCTGCCATTGCCAGCGTTAGACCTGTTGGTCGTCGAGGTATCGGGCAACGCAGGGCGAATGGTGGTCTTTGTGGGTCTGGTCATTCAACTTTCTCTGAGCGATTCATGGTGCATTCCTCTCTGTTCTGCTCAATCACTGGTCTTGGAAAATGA
Organism: Pseudomonas sp. GM24; assembly: GCF_000282235.1. Taxonomy (NCBI): domain Bacteria; kingdom Pseudomonadati; phylum Pseudomonadota; class Gammaproteobacteria; order Pseudomonadales; family Pseudomonadaceae; genus Pseudomonas; species Pseudomonas sp. GM24. The sequence continues at coordinate 11,149 of NZ_AKJR01000071.1, forward strand.
ACAGCGTTGTTTGCCCCAGAACATCTGTCTGTGTTCCACCCAGCAGATAGCTGATCTTTTTATCTTTGCTGTAAGCCGACAGAGGCTTTGGTTCGCTGCTGGATGTTTGCACCACGGCCTTACTGCGTTCAAAGCGCTCAGGCTGAAATCGCTGCAACCTCCCGTTAATAAGAGGAGGCAGTTTCAGCACAAATACGTGGTCGATTTTCTCCCGGTAAAAGAGCAATTCGTTCTCGGCAAGCGTATTTGTCGAGTGGTTCAGCACGTACCCGTCATCCTCCAGAAGCTGACTGAACAGCTTGCGCAAACCGGGCCCGTCTGGCGTCGCGGCGTACTCGTTCCAATGCCGGGAGAAGCGTCCGGGGTCAAAATCCAGTCGCATCAAGCCTTCACCCAGTGAGGAGGGAATCGCCAGGGTTTCTTCCGGTCCGTAAAGAGGCCGTAACATCAGTAACGGGTCAGCCAGTTCTCGACGCGGCGCTGTGTGCTGATCCCTGTTGGCCCAGTAACGAAACACTTGATTCATGAGCGCCAAACCGGGGGCAATGATGATTTCAGATCGGTTTGCCTGATTGAACATGGCTCGGGCGAGTGAGTTGACCGATTGATCCGACAGGTATTTGAAGGTTCTGGAAATGTATTGAGTGAGCGGCATCTCAAAAGGCACGACACTGTCCAGCACTGTCCATTGGTTGTTCTGTTTAACCGCCCACTTGGGCTGCAACGACGGGTTTTCCCGCAGCATGTATTCGAAGGTGTCGTACAAGACGGGTGAGAACAACGGATGTTGCAGATAGACCAGTCGCGGGTTGGCACTCATGTCCTGTTGCATCACCCGGTAATACTGCCCGTCTATCTCGATATGATGGCCCACCTGTGGACGGACACTCTGGCCCCAGTTTCGCCATAACCCGAAACTCAAGTTGATCGCCTCGGGATTGGCGGACAGCAAGCTATCGGTCAACGCTTGGCTGGCATCTGTCCCTTCTTCCTGATGCAGACGCTTGCCCGGGACGGCCATGGGCTCCGGCGTATCGGTTGAGGCTTTGCGTTTTTCCTGTAGCGAACGCTCCGGTTCAGAACCGGTTTTGCGGCGCCACAGTCGCGTCCCGGGAATCTGTTCGAACAATAATGCGGAGGCATCGCGCACGGTCGCAGAGCTTTGCTGATACTCACCGTTGGCGTTTTTTCGCACCATGACGGTTCCTTCGGCCGTATCGATATAGGTTTTGCGGTGCTTGTCGTAGCGGATCCCGTCTGGCGTCTGCCGGGAGGGGGAGAGCAGGGCCGCTGCATCGGGTGCCAGGTAGGTCGGCTGTTCCGCAGCAAGACTCTCGGCGGCTGCATTTCGCCGGTCACTTTCCGAGTTGTGCGCCAGCCAACCCGGCCGTTCGAACGTCCAGACGGGCTGGCGTTCTGTTCTGATCAAGAAGGGGCCAGGCAGACGCGGGGAGAAATTGAAGGGAATCTGATAGCGGCCATCGTGCTGCATCTCGACCAGCAGATGGCCTTCATTCTCGACACGGGCATATAACTTGCCATCCGGACTGGTGAACAGACCGCTGTCGTGATCCAGCCGTTGTAGCAGATGGGCTTGATCGGCAGGCCAGGTGATTGCTTGCAGTGCTGACGCAACTTGCGCTGAGTAGGATGCAGGCATGTCGTTGACCTGCACTGATGGGAGCTGCGCCGAGGCGTCCGGCAGCGCTGCGGGGAGTGTTGTGGTTGCCGGTAGTCGGGGAGATGTGTTTGCCATATTTGGGCGAATATCGGGCGCAGTGACCCCGGCCACGCGCTTCGGTGGTTTGACCATTGATTTGAACTCGGTGTATGGAACAAGAGGTTTTATTGAGGCTTGTCCACAAAAATCTGCGGACAAGTTGCGGAGATGCCGGGTTGTGTATTCACCCTTCTCTAACAATGAACAGGGTCGAGTTATCGGGGGAAATCTGTTGTTTGCCGCCCACCAGATAAATCACTTTGTAACTTTTGAGATGTTCGGCCAGCGCCTGTCTGTCCGCTTCGCTGAGTCTGCTCTGGAACTGCGGGCTGGCAATTTCGGAGCCGACAACGGAGTAACGAGGTACAGGCGTCTGCGTAACAGGGGTCAACTTCAATACGAAAACAGCAGCGACGCCTTCTCGGTGAAAAATCATCACGTCTTCGCCACTTGGATGCGGGTGTCTGTTCGGGTTGATGCTGTAACCGCTGAGGCCAAGGATTCTTCCGAATACGTCGCGTGTGCTTGAAGCACTCGGCATCGAATCCAGTTGCTGGACGTCGAAGTCCAGACGCTGCAAACGGCTCGAAACAGGCGCCGGCAAAGCGAGCAGCCCTCCGGCGTATTGGTCATTGTGCCGGGCGGGCAAAATGGGCAGTAGCATCAAGGGGTCTGAAAAACTGGGGTGGGGCGAGGTGTTGTTGACTCTGTCGGTCCAGTGGCGGAGCGTCAGCGTCAATGCTGAAAGTCCACCGGCATCAATCCCTTGAGGCGTGGACACACGCTCAAATACAGCTCTGGCGAGGTTATTTGCCGAGCGTTCGGACAGAGAGTTCAGGGCGCTGGATACATATTGCGTTGCCGACATTTCGAACGGCGCGTGGTTGTCCAGAACCTTCCACTGGCCATTGCGTTTCAGCGCCCATTTCGGCTGTATCGAAGGGTCATTGCGCAGCATGTTTTCGAATTCGTCGAAACCTTGAGGTTTAAACCTCGGGTGTTGCAGATAAACCAGATCGGTGTCGGCGCGTAGAACCTGCCTGACCAGCGGATAGTGCAATTTTTCTATTTCTATCGACTCGCCTGTTTCCGGTTTGGTGGTTTTTCCCCAGTTTTTCCACTGTGCTACCGACAGATCCAGTGCAGCCGGCCGCTGGGCTGACAGACGTTCGATCAGCACGCCTGTCGTCGATGCGACGTCGCTTTCCTGGACCGGGTATGGGCGATTGCTCGGACCGGGTAGAGCGTCGGTCGTTTCGGTGGACACTGGGTCGGTTGCGGCTTGAAGGCGGTGTCGCGGCTCGTCGATTTCACGCCACTGTTTTGTCCCCGGAATCTGTTCAACCCATTTACCTGTCGGAGACGCTTCCCCGGCGTGTGTCTGACGCCAGCCATCCGCGGTTTTGCCGACCATGACCATGCCGTCGTGCATTTCGACATACGCTTTCTTGTACTTGTCGTAGCGAAAACCTTCTGCGGTGCCTTCCTGAAGTTTTAGTTGGCTTGCCGATTCGGCATGGATGAACACCGGATGTTGCACACTCGCGCTGGTGGCGGTGCTTGCGGCGGCTGCCTGCTGGCGTTCGCTGAAGTGCAGGGATACCCAATCGGCGGCACGTGATGAACCTGAGCTCTCAGGGAAGTGGTGGACGGTGATTGTGGGGCGCGGGGAAGTCACGTCCGCCAAGGGGTGGATAGTGACCGTTTGGGGTGACGTTACTGCCGGTAAGGCAGTTGAAGACGCGCCGGCTGCGCCAGGCACATTGTCGCCGCCTGGGCCAGGATGAATGATTTCCCCGGCCGTAGCTCCGAGAGGATTGCCTGACAGTTCGACGGGGGTTGCGGACGCGTCGGGCGAAAGCGTACGCGGAATTTTCTTCGGTGGCTTGGCCATTGAATGACTCCTTTGGATTGTTTATCCAGTCGTTTGCATCGGGGTGGGGAGCCATGGTCGGGAAAAGATCATCCGGATGTGCGGTACATATGTAATGTCCTGCCAGCATTTGCCGCAGGATGTTGCGCAATCCGTCGGATGTGTAAAAAACTCTCATCGACGCGCTGCCGACGAGAGTTTCGCATCGGCCTTTACCGCTCTCTGAAAATGAACACGGTTTCGGGATTCGACTGCACCCTCAATACGCCACCGATCAGCCACACCACTTTGTTCTGTGCCGTGGCGGTTGTCAGGGCTTGCAACGCGTCGGTGCCAATCCTGGCCGGCAAGCTCGGGTCTGCCAGCTCATTGCCTGGGGTGTGGGAAAAGCCGACATGTTCCACTGCGCCCAGTTTCAGGAAATAGATCTGGTCATGGGAGTTGCGCCGGAAAACCAGAGTGGGCATGCGATGCTCATAAGTCAGAGGAAAGACGTCGTAGCCGCTGCGTACCAGCAAGGCGCCAATCAGACGCCTGAGGTTCAGATCTGTCGGATAGGTTTTGTAGTGATTCCATTCGACGGGAAAACGCGTTGGATCGAAATTGAGCCGTTGCAGCTCGCCGTCCACCTGGGAGGGCATCCGGATGATTTTTTTCCGTCGCGATCAATGGAGGGTGCCATCTTCAGCATGTTTAGCGGGTCGGCGTACGCTGGTGTCGTGGGAAACGGCCGCTGCTTCCACTGATGCAAGACGGCCTGAATATTGATCAGTCCGGTGCCGGTAATCACAGGTGAGTTGTCCGCGAGTTCAAACAATCTCTTGGCGACGGCATGTGCAGTGGCATCAGAAAAGTCGGGAAATGCCTTGGCAACCGACCGCGATATCGGTTCAGTAAAAAAACGTTTACCGGGGTTTATTTCTCCCGGATCGTTACCTAGGCGAAACGTTGCAACGGGCTGCAACAAGGGCGCTGTATAGAGCATTTGGTCGAACGCCTCGAAGCCTGCAGGCGTAAAGTCTGGATGTTGGACAAAGTAGACTTTGGGTGTGCGGTTGGAGCCGACAGGCACAATCGGATAATGAAACCAGCCGAGTTGCACGGACTCCACCAGCGGTGGTTTGTTCAGATGGCCCCACGGTAGCCAGAAAAGCGGTGTTTGCTCGGTCGGGGCGCTTGCGTCAAGGCGCATTGGCAGAACTGGATCTACAGGTGCGTCGAGCCGTGGTCGTTTGCTTGGGCCTGGTCGCGCTTCGTCCGGTTCGGCAATCGTTCGAGACGTGCCGGCAACAGGGTTTTCTTTGGTGGGTGAGTTCGGGCTCTTGCGGCGCCAGAGTACTGTTCCGGGAATCTGTTCAAAAAAAATATCGGGAGATTCCCTGCTCGTCGGCGAGGCCAGTTGATACTCACCTTGTTGGTTTTTACGGACCATGACCGTGCCTTCTGCCGTATCGACGAAGGTATGGTTGAGCTTGTTGTAACGCAGTGCATGCGCTGAAAGCTCTGCACGGGTCAGCGTATTTGCGTCTTCGGGCGCAAGGTAGGAGAGGGGGGGCGGGGTGACAGGTGTTTCGGTCCGAGACGCTGTCGATTGCCAGCCAGGGCGCTGGATAAGCCAACTGGACTGGCCTTCTGTCCTGGTCAGTACTGGCCCGGGAACACCGGGCGCAAAGGTCAGAGGAACGTAATAATTGCCCTGCAAATCCCGTTCGACGACGAACCGGCCTTCGCTGCCGATTTGTGCGTAGGTCCGCTGATCCGGTCCGGTGAACAAGCCGGTATTTTCTCCAATCGGCGTCAGTTCGTGCAATCGGTCCTGAGGCCAGGCAATTGCACTGCGGGCGGTCCTGTAAGTGTCGGGTATTTCGTTGACGATGACGGCGGGCGGTCGATGGGTGGAGGTGCCAGTGGCGTGTGCCCCGCTGGTTGAATCGACGCCAGACAATGGGGTGTCGGGCAAGGCTGGGGTGACGCGGGTGCCCGAGCCTGGCTGCGCAGGTCTTGTTGTAACAGTTGTATCGGCTGGTGCTGTCACCGGAACTTTCTTGGGTGGTTTCGCCATGTGAAATTACTCATTGAGGGATGATGCGTAACGCACGGAAGTGCCTCGCCGCATTTTTCAGGTGCACTCGTCTGCATCCCGGAAAATCCAGGTTGGGAAAACGATGGAGAGGTTCGATGACTTACACTTCGGTGCGCGCGCGTGTTTTCGGGTTTGCCTGATGTACGGCGTGCAAAGTTGCAGGCCTATGCATCAAGGGCGGCGGCGTGAAGAGGGTGAGATCTTGATGGTTACAGCGGACCGAACACTGAGTCGGCGAGCTTCAACTGATCTACTTTGCTTTTGGTTTTTTTGCTCGTTGTTTCATCAGTGCTGTGTTTGCGATCAATGGTCGAAGCATTGTGCTCATCGCTTTCAAAGCGCATATCTGTGATGACGACGGCGTCAGTAATTTTTGCTGTTGCCAATGACGCTTTGCGTACGGTGGTGGCCATCTGAACTTCCTTGTTCTGGCAGGTTTTTGTCAGGCGAGGCGTGATAATACGATCGATTTTTGAACGCTGTATATCAACGGGTTGTTGCTGTGTATTGCGCGCGGCGGGTGCTGCTGGAAAACGCAGCCTGAAAACAATAAACCGGCCCGAGGACCGGTTTATTCAGGCGCTGACGTCGTTTGGCCAGTGGTCAATTATCGGGCAGTGACAGTGGCGGCACCCGCTTTGACTTATGGTTGCAACGATTGAAAATTTCCAGCTGCGAATAAGTTATTTGCCGAGATTTGTTACTGTCCAGAATCCATTTACGGTTCGCCAGGTTGTACTTCAATCTGCCTCGAGTACCGTCGCTCAATGCAATGTTGCGCACGTACAGTTCGCGTTGAGCAAGCGCGGAAAATTCCTCGGGCAAATCTTCCATCGTAGGCGGTTCAAAATATCTGGCGTCGAGGCTGTCGATATAAATCCGGTCGAAAGTCAGGTCTACGGTATGTATCACGCCTTTTGGTCCGATGACAAAAATCTGATCAATCAGATCGTCAGGACCGTACTGCGGTAGATGCAGAGTGACCGTTCCGATGTACAGCTGATTGCCGGACAATACGATCTTGAAATCTTTGATTTGCGTCGCATCGATTTGCCAGGTGGATGAGTTGTTCAACCGAACTTTGGCAGTTGCCAGGCCGCCCGGCGTCGAAATCCGTATCACCCTGTTTTCGCGCAAATGCATCGTATAGGTGGCACCTGCACCCGCAAAGTTTTCGATTGCAGTTTGTTCGGTTAAAGGCAAGAACCTGACACAGGAAGAAACGTGATCCAGTTTCTCCGTGAGGGATACGGGTAATTCGAAAACCGCTTTGTCGTGGGTTCTCAGCGGGAAACGCAAGTCATGACTGGTCAGTGTATTGGCGACAACGCTGTGTTTATAGTGTGCCGGAGGTACGGCGTACTCTTTCTCCAGGATCAGCGTATGGGATTTTCCATCGCGAAATACCAGCTGATAGCCATGGGTAGAGACGCTGGCTGCGAGGTTTTTCAGGGCAGCATCGAGTGTTGTTTCTGAATACTGGCCGACGCCGGCGATCTGCAACAGGCTCTTGCCGAAGTAGAACAGAAAATCACACGAGACATTGACCTTGTCTTTGTCCGCCGCTTCGTTCATCAAAATGGCGGGGGTGGTGGCAAAAGCAACATGTGCACTGGTCATTTCGGCATAGTCGTAATCAAGAAAGATGCGCGTGCCGTAATTGGAATCGGCGGAGCTGCCGGTTATGAATTGAGTGTGCAGGTTGTAGCGCTGAACGTAATAGTGGGTGTTTTGTCGGGTGGGTACATTGCACACTGTTGCGTGGACAAAGGTCGTTGGTTCAGGGCGTCCCCCTTTGGTTTTTTCTGTGTGTATCTTGACGGGATGGTCGTGTTCGATTGTTTTGGGCAGATCCGGTTTCAGGTGATATCCATCGCGAGTAATGATTATTAATTTGTCATTGTGCAAAACCCGACGCCCGTCGGTTTTTTTGTACACGTTATCGATGACTATTTTGCTTCGGCGACCGTAATGAAAGTCGAAGCTCACTTCGATGGAAAGACGGCATCTGTCCACCTCCCATTTCTCGATCTGGTCCATTCGCCAGCCCAGCGATATCTTGCTTTCGTCTACGCCATCTTCCGAGATGAGAACTGAACCCTCCGCCAATTCCACGTGATAAAAATCCACTCCCGATTCACCGAATGCGGTGGCGTTTGCCTTGTACATATAAATCGAGTCGTTACCGGCGCCAGCATTAATGGTGTCTGCGCCTCTTGAGGAAATCACGTTGGGTGCTGCGGTGCCCGTGACAATGCTTCTTCCGTTTTGCAGCGTCTGAACGTTTTCAACGCTTTCGAGTAGTGTCTTGAGCGAGTACGTCTCGCCATCCACTACAGACGCATCCGGGTTCGGCGTATAGATGCGCAAGGTGCCCGCCGCCAGATCGATGGCGTAGCCACGGCCGGTGATCGGATGCGACTGGTTGCCATCCAATATCAAAGTGTCGCTGCCGGCACCGCCGTCGAGTCGGGAAAATTCACTGCTTTCGATATATCTTGCCAGGTCATCCGCCGCATCCTGGGCAGTGAACCTGTCATCTTTGTCGCCCCCCGTGAGATCCTTTATGCCTTCCGTGTAATAAAAGGCATTAGGCTTTTCCGCGACACCGGTGATGGTGTCTTTGCCACTACCGATCAGCCACAAAATGCCTTTGGTTTTCCCCGGCGTTCCCAACACGGCACCAGGGGTTTGAGCCGTTACGCCGTCGCGAGCGTCAATGGTATCGTCAAGACCGACTACTTCAGGGACGTAGTCAATCGGCATGGTTTCGACTCCCCACCAGTGTTTTACGCGCTTGCGTCTTTTCGTCAGGCGGTCTTCATAACGGCCATGCACGACGGCTTCGATGGTGTCCTTCTGCGTCTCGTTGAGTATCTGGCTGGCGCTCGCTTGCATTCGTTTGGCGGTTTCGATTTTGGCTTTGGCCAGTTCGTAACGATTTTTGATGTCCTGGTCTATGTCCTTCAATGGCAGAAAGGAAAACCATCCGGTGCGCCAGCGCTCTTCAACGGTGAGTTCGATGTAGTCATCGATTTCATCCACCATGCGTACGGCACCGTAGACCTGCGATCCTATCGCCATCAGCGCACCCGCCGCGAGGCCGACCGGGCCGGCGAAGGAAAAACCGGCCATGGCGGCACTGCCGAGAATGACGGTCATAGCGGCACTGGCAATGTTCAAACCGCCGCTGACGTAATGATCCATGGCCTCTTTGCCGGTTTTATTGCTGGCGGCGTTGAATTCTCTGACGGCGCTGTAGATATCGAACGGTAATGTCAGTGCACCGCCAATGAGTCCGCCGGAACGACCCAGGCGGATCCCGGCACGGGTTTTGGTGAAGTCGCTCAAGGCGCCACTGCCTGCCTCGATCATGCGCTGGCCGACTTTGGTCACAGCTACGTCGGTGATAATCGAGGCCACCTCGGTGCCGATCCCGATGCCGTTGAAAATGATTTCATCCTGATCATTATTCTTCACGGCATCGTAAATGCCGCGAATTCCCATGAATATGCCAAAAGCCTGAATGCCGACACTGGCGCCGATCATGGAATGGTTCTTGATGATGAGCCAGTCCGGATTGCTGCGCTTGCTTGAATAGACCAAGTGCAAATCGAGGGTCTGCGCCGACTTCAACAGGCGAGCCATTTTTTTCGCGTATCCGCCATCCTCGACACTTGTCCCGATGTCTTCGCTGATGACCGGAAGGGCAGTGGAAGGACGCAGACTGGCGAGTTCGAACAAAAAGGAAGGCAGCAAATAGTCATCACCGAAGGTGGAGACTTTCATGCGCTGTTCGATGGCGGCATAACTGAGTTGCAGGGCGTTGACGAACGATCGACTTGGCCGGCGGAACTGGGTGTTATGACCGGTTAGCGGCTCGCCATCGATGGTCGCTCCCATAGCATCCAGCGCTCGGCGTGTCACTGTGTATGAACCTATTTTGAACGGTCCGAACAGCTCGTCGAGCATCTTGAGCTGACCGGGCTTTCGTTGGCCAGTCGAGGCAGGCGTCTTTCCCGCATCATCGGCGCCCGTCGCTTCGAAGTCGATTGTTTCGGCGGTGCGTTCATTGGTTTGCACGCCGATGTCCAACACTTCGAAGGTGTCAAACTGGGCATAGTGGCTTTTAACCGGTATGGGTTTTAACATTGAAACATCCTTGTTCAATATAGTCTGCAGCATGCAGGGCAACGTTGCAGATAGAGATATAACTTCATGTAGTGCGAGTAAAGAGCTGATGTGTTGCAATTAAATAAGTGAAAGGAATTCAGCGGTTTGAATAATTATGAATCTTCTTGTTTCAAATGAGAGTTACTTGTTGTTTTCCATCCAGAACACACTAAAAAATCAAGTCGCCATCGTGATACGACCTTGTCGTCGGGTTGACGCAGTAATTTTTTGTTTCGCAGGCAGGGTACACAAGTGGCGACAGCGACCTGACGCCAGCGGGATTTTTAAACAGACTTGTTGAATCGGCATCCATGAAAGCCGGATGTGCAACGTGGCGCCGAGTGAACTCGGCAGTCAGGGGGGGCGGAAAAGTCAGTGGCCGCGTGCGGTATATATGTCTTGAAGCGAAGGCAAACGAGGCAATACGTTTAACGTAACTGGAGGAGAGCGATTCTCCAGGCTGCGTGTAACACGGCGGGCTGATTCAGTGAGGATGAGCCCGCCAGCGTTTCAGTGGCTACTAAGCAAGGACGCCGCGCCGGCACCGCCAAACAAACCGGCACTGATCCGGTTGAACCAGCTCTGGCCTTTACCACTGCGCAGATAACGGGCAGCGCCATGGGCACCCAGTCCGTAGGCCAGCTTGCAGAGTAGATCGAGCACTGTCCAGGTTGCGATCATCACCAGCAACTGCGCAAGGAACGGTTGTTCGGCGTTGAGGAACTGCGGCAGGAATGCGGCGAAGAACAGGATGTCTTTCGGGTTGCTTGCGCCCAGCACAAAAGCGCGGCCGAACAGCGTGCGGAAACGTGGCACCGGCGCTGCTTGTGGTACTTCGGCGCCGACCGAGGGCTGACGCGATTGCTGCCAGCTCTGCCAGGCGAGGTAGAACAGGTACAGGGCACCAACGATCTTCAGGGCGCTGAAGAGTTTTTCCGACGCGAGCAACAATGCACCAAGTCCCAAGGCCGAGGCGCTGAGCAGGCAGATTGAAGCGCTGACGCCGCCGAGAAATGCCGGATACGAGCGGCGCAACCCATAGTTCAGACTGTTGCTGATCATCAACAACGACAGTGGCCCCGGAATCAGGATCACCACCAGCGCAGCGCCGCTGAACAGCAGCCAGGTTTCCAGACTCATCACTTTCCTCCTTTTTTTGTTGTACTCAAGAATGTGCAAAAGCCCCACCGGTCAGGGTGAGGCTGTGTTGAAGCTTGAACCGCGTGACGCTTACAAGAAGATGAACTTGGCGATGAAGATCGCGCAGAGCACCCACAGGCTCACGGAAATTTCCTTGTACTTGCCGGTACCGGCCTTCAACGCCACATAGGTGATGAAGCCCAGCGCGATGCCATCGGCGACCGAGAAGGTCAGTGGCATCATGATCGCAGTGACGATGGCCGGAATGGCGTCAGTGGCTTCATCCCATTCGATGTGGGCCATGCCGCCCATCATCAGCATCGCTACATAGATCAGTGCACCGGCGGTGGCGTAAGCGGGAATCATGCCGGCCAGCGGTGCGAAAAACATCGCTGCTATAAATAGCACACCTACGGTAACTGCGGTAAGACCAGTCCGACCACCAGCGGCCACACCGGCGGCACTTTCTACGTAACTTGTGACGGGCGGGACACCGACCACGGCGCCGAAGACGCTGGAAGCACTGTCGGCTTTCATCGCGCGGGAGAGGTTTTCGATACGGCCGTCGGCGTTCACCAGATTGGCGCGCTGGGCAACGCCCATCAACGTGCCGGCGGTGTCGAACATGTGCACAAAGAGGAAAGCCAGTACGACGCTGATCATGCTGACGTTGAACACGCCGGCCACGTTCATCGCCATGAAGGTCGGCGCCAGGCTCGGCGGGGTCGACATGATGCCTTCATAGTGAACGATGCCCAGGCCCCAGCCGGCCAGGGTCACGGTGATGATGCTGATGAGGATCGCACCGAACACGCGGTGGTAGCTGAGGATCGCAATCATCAGGAAGCAGATGGCCGCAAGCAGTGGGCCGGGTTCGCGCAGGGAGCCGAGTTTGATCAGGGTCGCTGGACTGTCGACGACGATCCCGGCGGTTTTCAGACCGATCAGACCGAGGAACAGACCAACACCGGCACCCATTGCAAAGCGCAGACTGACCGGAATGCTGTTGAGCAGCCACTCACGAATCCGCGAGAAGGTCAGGATCATGAACAACACACCGGAGACAAATACCGCACCCAGCGCGGTTTCCCAGTTGTAGCCCATGGTGCCGACCACGGTGTAGGTGAAGAAGGCGTTGAGGCCCATGCCCGGTGCCAGGCCCACCGGCCAGTTGGCGTACAGGCCCATCAACAGGCAGCCCAATGCCGCGGCGATACAGGTGGCGACGAAGGCTGCACCGTGATCGATCCCGGCATCGGCCATGATGTTCGGGTTGACGAAGATGATGTAAGCCATGGTGATGAAGGTTGTCAGACCGGCAATCAGCTCGGTCTTCACCGTGGTGCCATGCAAGCTGAGTTTAAACAGACGTTCCAGCAAGCCACTGCGTAATGGCGGCGAGAGGTCCAGCGTCGATGCTTCGGATTTGCGGCTTTCCACAGCGAGTACTCCTCAAGAGTTTTATTGTTATTTCCAGGGCCGGACCCATGAGGGGTGGCAGCGGCCCTTTGAGGCTTACGCGAATTTGTTGACCATGCGGTCAGGAACTCGCACGCTGTGGATTATGCTTTTGTGTACAAATAAAGCAAATATTGTTTTTGGTTTTGTTTACGAAAGTTCCGTCAATAGGGATATATCGCCTATGCCGGCCCCTGCGCGAGCAAGCTCGCTCCCCCATTGGAATGCGTCCCCCTGTGGGAACGAGCCTGCTCGCGGAGAGGTATTCCCATTCAATCGAGAGCCGTCTGAGTTTTCCCCAATGCCAAATTCACCGCCAACCATCCATTCACCGCCGCTTCCCCGGCCTCGGCAAATACCCGCTCCAGCAACTTCACCTGCTCACGGCGCAACGCCTGCTCGAACTTCGCGCCTTCCGCCGTCAACTCCAGCAGGCGCTTACGCTTATCAGCCTCCGAGGCGACGCTGTCCACCAGATGCATTTCCTGCAACTGCCGCAGCGGCATGTTCAGCGCTTGCTTGCTCACACCGAGCAAGGCCAGCAGCTCTTTCACGCTCAAATTCGGATAGCGCGCGATGAAAAACACAATGCGCTGATGCACCCGCGACAAGCCACGGCGTTCCAGCATTTCATCAGCTTTGGCGGTGAACGCCTGGTAGCCGAAGAAAAACGCTTCCATGGCCTGTTGTTGGCTTGCAGGGTTTTTAAGGTCAAGCATGTTGACGTACTCGCTCAGGCTGTCGTAATTTCAGTCAACCAGTTTGACTTATTTTTTGCATCCCTTGCTACCGGTGACCGCCATGGCTTTTTCCGAACGTGTCTCGCGCCTTAAAAGTTCTTTGATTCGTGAAATCCTCGCCGCTGCCCAGCGTCCTGAGGTGATGTCGTTCGCCGGTGGCTTGCCGGCCGAAGCCATGCTGCCGAAGGTCGAGTGGGCGGACATGCCGCTGGCGCTCGGCCAATACGGCATGAGCGAAGGCGAGCCGGCGTTGCGCGAAGCGTTGGCGGCGGAGGCGCGGGCGCTGGGCCTGGATTGCGCGGCGAATCAGGTGCTGGTGGTCAGCGGCTCCCAGCAGACCCTCGATCTGGCGGCCAAGCTGTACATCGACAAAGGCACGGAAATTCTGCTCGAAGCGCCGACCTATCTGGCCGCGTTGCAAATCTTCCAACTGTTCGGCGCCGATTGCCTGACCGTGCCGCAAGAGTCTGATGGGCCGAACCTGGCGCAACTGCGCGAGCGTCTGGAGCAGCATCGTCCGGCGTTCATCTACTTGATTCCGACGTTCCAGAACCCGTCCGCCGTGCGCTACAGCGAAGCCAAGCGTGCAGCCGTGGCGGCATTGCTCGACGAATTCGGCGTCACTCTGATCGAAGACGAACCCTACCGCGAGCTGACGTTCGATGGCGGCAGCGCCAAACCGATCGCTGGACGTCTGAAAAAATCCAGTTGGATCTACACCGGTACGGTTTCGAAAACATTGCTGCCGGGGCTGCGCGTCGGCTATCTGATCGCCAGCAAGGATCTGTTTCCGCACCTGCTCAAGCTCAAGCAATCGGCAGATTTGCACACCAATCGCATCGGTCAGTGGCAGGCGTTGCAGTGGATCGGTACTGAAAAGTATCAGCGGCATTTGAGTGAGTTGCGCGGCTTCTATCGGCAGCGGCGCGATGCTTTCCAAGCTGCGCTGGAAATGCACTTTTCTGATCTGGCGCATTGGAACATGCCGCAAGGCGGGCTGTTTTTCTGGCTGAAACTGAAGCAACCGCTGGACACGCGAACGTTGCTCAATGAGGCGTTGGCCAATGACGTGGCGTTCATGCCGGGGGAGCCGTTCTTTCCGGAGCCGGATAACCATCATGGGCATTTGCGCTTGAATTTCAGCCATATCGATCCGGCGCGGCTGGATGAAGGGCTGAAGCGATTGGCGGCGGTGGTACGTCGGGCGCAGCTAGAGAAAGCGGCCTGAAAACAAATAAACCGGCTCAAGGGCCGGTTTATTTTTGACTGGGATTTGCGGTGGCTGAGAGGGCCTAATCGCTGGCAAGCCAGCTCCCACAGTGATCTGTGGCGTTCACAAAACCTGTGGGAGCTGGCTTGCCAGCGATGAGGCCATCAGCATCACCACATAATCTCAGACAGCAGCAAAGCGCTTGTCCAGATAATCAATAATCACCTTGGATTCATACATCCAGGTGGTCTGGCCATTCTCTTCAATCCGCAGGCAAGGCACCTTGATCCGGCCGCCCTGATCCAGCAGCGTCTGACGATCCTGCTCATTGTTTTTCGCATCCTTCAGCGCCACCGGCACATTCAGGCGACGCAGCGTGCGGCGGGTTTTCACGCAGAACGGGCAAGCATGGAACTGATACAGGGTCAGGCCTTTCGCGGCGGCGTTGACCTGGGCCTGAGTTTCGGCAGGACGCTGTTTCTTGCCCGGGCGGGTGATGAAGTCGATGAAGATAACCAGTTGGCCGAGGCCGACACGAAGCGCTTTGACGAACACGTTTAAAGCCTCACGGTGCAAATTGAGAAGGCGCGCAGCTTACCCGATTTTTCACGGACGAAAAAAAACCGGCGATGAGTGCCGGTTTTCTTCGTGGCGCAAATTACTTGATGAGGCTGAGGAATTCGCTGCGGGTCGCGGCGTTTTCACGGAACTCACCGAGCATGACCGAAGTGATCATCGACGAATTCTGCTTCTCGACACCGCGCATCATCATGCACATGTGCTTGGCCTCGATCACCACGGCCACACCCAACGCGCCAGTCACTTGCTGGACAGCATCGGCGATCTGACGGCTGAGATTCTCCTGAATCTGCAGGCGGCGAGCGTACATGTCGACGATCCGCGCGACCTTCGACAGGCCCAGCACTTTGCCGCTCGGGATGTAGGCGACGTGTGCCTTGCCGATGAACGGCAGCAGGTGGTGTTCGCACAACGAGTACAACTCGATGTCCTTGACCAGCACCATTTCGCTGTTGTCGGAGCTGAACAGGGCACCGTTGGTGACCTCTTCGAGCGTCTGTTCATAACCGCGGCAGAGGTACTGCATGGCTTTGGCGGCACGCTTTGGCGTGTCGAGCAGGCCCTCGCGGGACACGTCCTCGCCCAATTGGCCGAGAATCGCGGTGTAATTCTGTTCCAGGGACATGAAACTACCTGTGGGGATTTTCGCAAAGGGCAAGGGTACGGTGGCGGACACAACCCTGCAAGTTCGGTGTAACGGGATTATTCGTCGCGGCCTTCCATCATGGTGCGTTTGAGCATCACATAAACCGCGCCGGCACCGCCGTGTCTGGCCTGGCACGAGCAGAAACCCAGGACTTGGGCATGCTGGCGCAACCAGGTGTTGACGTGGCTTTTGATCATTGGTCGCTTGCCGTCCAGGCGTACAGCCTTGCCGTGAGTAACGCGCACGCAGCGAATTTCGAACTTGGTCGCTTCGGCAAGAAAAGCCCACAAGGTCTCGCGTGCCTTTTCCACGCTCATGCCATGCAGGTCGAGACTGCCTTCGAACGGGATCTGCCCGACCTTGAGCTTGCGCATCTGACTTTCCTGCACGCCGTCACGAGACCACATCAACTCGTCTTCCGGGCCGACATCAATCACAAACTGATCGGACAACCCATCGACGGTCGCGGTATCGGTGCGCACGGTGGCGGACTGGCGCAGCTTGGCGATCTGAGCGCGGTCAGCCTTGGGTTTACCGGTGTCGGCGCGATCGTGCTTGATCGGCTTGACGCCTTGGATCGCACTTTTGAACAGGGAAAAATCGTCGTCTTGCATGTCAGCCTCCGCGAAGGGCGGCCAGTTTACCCAAGTCGAAACAAAACGGCCCGGCAAAAAGCCAGGCCGGTGAGTCAGTCGTGTTTTTTCATCAGGTGCGGGGACATGTTCAGTTCCCGCGATTGCCGTGCGCGACGGCGGCAGCGACGCCACAGGGCGACACCGAAATACAGAAACAGCAAACCGACTGCCAGAATGATCGCCGAGCCCATCGGCGTAGCGTTCAAGTCACCGAGTGCCGGTGGGCGCCCGAGCAGGCTGGCCGCTCCGGCCATCGCCAGCAGCACGCCGAACGTGGCCAGAATGGCCGCGATCGCCGCGCCAAATCGAAAACGCCAGTTGCTTTGGCCTTTGGGCCGCAAGCGGCGTGCGTCAAATCCATCGGATAACTTCATTCCGACCTTCCTCAATGGGTATCGGCCCTTCGACCGGGAGTTGACCGGGTTGTTCCTGAGGCTATGGCATTTGCGGCAAATGAGAGGAATTTGCGGATGAGCGGCGTGCTGAGCCGCTCATCAAAGCAGATCAGATCAGGTCTTGAGTCAACGCGAGGGTGGCAAAGTTGTCCGCCATGATCGCCATTTCAGCTTCCTGCACCACGGCGGCGCTGAGCACGCGGCCCTTGAACGGCAAGTCGCGGGTCGCGCAGGCGTCTTCCACCAGGGTGCAGCGGAACCCCAGGTTTTTTGCTGCACGCACGGTGGTGCTGACGCTGGAATGGCTCATGAAACCGCAGACGATCAAGTCCAGCGAGCCAAGGTTTTGCAGACGGTCCAGCAACTCGGTGCCATGGAACGCGCTCGGCAGCAGTTTGCCGATAATGGTTTCATCACCTTGTGGCTCGAGGCCCGGGATGAATTCGCCGCGTTCACCCTGCGGGTCGAACAGGCCTCCGACGGTGCCGAGATGACGCACGTGCACGATCGGCCGACCGGCTGCACGGGCTGCGGCAACCACTTGTTTGATGTTCGCGACGGCCGCGTCCATGCCGCTCAGGGCCAGCGGGCCACTGAGATATTCTTTCTGGGCATCGATGATGACCACGGTGGCATGGCTCAGTGTGGCCGCTGCGTAACCGCGACCGCTGAGTTGAAACATCGTTTTTGGAACGGACATTCTGGGGCTCCTTGGGGTGGGGCTTTTGCGACATTGTCCTCTGGCGGAGCGGTTCTGTGAATCGCTACCATCGTAGGCACCGTCGTTATTGGCCTGCAGCCTTGTCAAGTTACACGTTCTGTTCAATAGCTGATGCAAAAAACAGAAAACTCCTACCGTCGCCGCGATGTTTTTCCTGCGTCGTCGTCAGGCGTTTTGGCTGGTAGAATTGCCAGTCGTTTTTTCTGGAGTTCTGCCCCGTGATCACTTCCCGACTTCGTACCCTGCGCGACCACATCCGTTGGGCCGTCAGCCGCTTCCATGGGGAGGATCTGTTTTTCGGCCATGGCACCGACAATGCCTGGGACGAAGCCCGGCAACTCGTGCTCGGTGCATTGCACCTGCCATGGGAAATCGCCGACAGCTACCTCGATTGCGCGCTGGAAGACGATGAGTTGGTCAATCTGCAACGCCTGCTCAAGCGTCGTATCGAGGAACGCATTCCGACCGCTTACCTGTTGGGCGAGGCGTGGTTCTGCGGTATGTCGTTCATTGTTGACGAGCGCGTGTTGATCCCGCGTTCACCGATTGGCGAACTGATCGAAAATCACTTTGCGCCGTGGATCGGCACCGAGCCGGCGCGGATTCTCGACCTGTGCACCGGTTCCGGTTGCATCGGCATTGCCTGCGCCTACGAGTTCCAGAACGCCGAAGTGGTGCTGGCCGATCTGTCGTTCGAAGCGTTGGAAGTGGCCAACCAGAACATCGAGCGCCATGGCGTCGATGAGCGTGTGTACACCGTGCAGGGCGATGGTTTCGATGGTTTGCCGGGGCAGCGTTTCGACTTGATCGTGTCGAATCCGCCTTACGTGGATGCAGAAGATTTCGCAGATATGCCGGACGAATATCAGCATGAACCGGAGCTGGGTCTGGCCTGTGGCGATGATGGTCTGAACCTGGTTCGACGCATGCTCGCCGAAGCGGCGGATCACCTCACCGAGAAGGGCTTGTTGATTGTCGAGGTGGGTAACAGCCAGGTGCACGTTGACGCGCTGTACCCGGAAGTCGATTTCGCCTGGCTCGAATTCGAGCGCGGCGGGCATGGTGTGTTCATGCTGACGGCGGAGCAGTGCCGCGATCATCAGGCGCTGTTCGCCTCCCGCGTCTGACCCGTTAAAAGCAAAAGATCGCAGCCTTTGGCAGCTCCTACAGGGATTACCGCATTCCAGTGTAGGAGCTGCCGAA
>NZ_AKJR01000072.1:0-151 GCF_000282235.1 Pseudomonas sp. GM24
CCCGGAGGGAGAGGGAGCCGACCGAGGTGTCTTGCGTCAGACATCGACCTGAAAGACCGAGTCGATTATGGATGTATAGCTACGGTATACACCTCGATTCTGGATTCAATACCGATCGTTCAAGTCGGTGAAATTCTCCAATATCCCCCAA
>NZ_AKJR01000072.1:204-23378 GCF_000282235.1 Pseudomonas sp. GM24
GGAGAGGGCTAGGGTGAGGGCAATTCCAGCGCCGAAAGCCGCCCTTCAATAAACCGCCGCTCCGGCTCTTGCCGGGTCAGCTCCAAGGCGCGCAAATACGCCGCCCGCGCCTCCTCCACCCGGCCCAACTGCCGACAAAACTCCGCCCGCGCAGAATGCGCCAAGTGGTAATCCTGCAATTCGCCGCGCGCCAAAATTCCTTCAATCAGACTCAACCCGGATAGCGCCCCGTCGCGCTTGGCCACCGCGACCGCTCGATTCAATTCAATCACTGGCGAGGGCACCGCGCGCAGCAGTACGTCATACAGCCCGACGATCTGCGCCCAATCCGTCTCCGCCGCTGACGGCGCCTCGGCATGCACCGCCGCGATCGCTGCCTGCAAACAATACGGCCCAAACCGCCGCGTGGTCAGCGCACGCTCAACCAGCGCACACCCTTCGGCAATCAACCCGGCATCCCACAAGGCACGATCCTGATCATCCAGCAGCACCAGTTCACCACTCGGCGAAGTCCGCGCCGGTCGCCGTGATTCGTGCAACAGCATCATCGCCAACAACCCCATGACCTCCGGCTCCGGCAACAACTCCATCAACAACCGCCCCAGCCTGATCGCCTCACGCGTCAGATCCTCACGGATCAACTCCGCGCCAATCGACGCCGAATACCCCTCGTTGAACACCAGATAAATCACCCGCAACACGCTGTCGAGGCGTTCGGGCAATTCGCTCAAGCTCGGTACTTGATAAGGGATTTTCGCATCACGGATCTTGGCTTTCGCCCGCACGATGCGCTGGGCAATCGCCGCTGGCGCACAGAGAAAGGCGCGAGCGATTTCCTCGGTGGTCAGGTCGCAGACTTCGCGCAAGGTCAGCGGCACTTGCGCATCCGCCGCCAGCGCCGGGTGACAACAGGTGAAGATCAGCCGCAGACGATCGTCTTCCACGTCCTCGCCACTCCAGTCGGCCTGCTCGAGTTCTTCCAACTGCGCCAACAGCAAGGGCTGTGAAGCTTTGAAGCGTGCACGTCGACGCAACACATCAATCGCCTTGAAGCGCCCGGTCGACACCAGCCAGGTGCGCGGATTGTCCGGTACGCCGTCGCGCTGCCAGCGTTCGACCGCGACGAAGAACGCCTCGTGCAAGGCTTCTTCGGCGAGGTCGAAATCGCCGAGCAGGCGAATCAGTGTCGCCAGAATCCGCCGCGAGTCTTCGCGATAGACCTGCTCGACCCGCGCCCGAACCTCAGACATTCAACTGTCGAACCGGGCGTACTTCAACGCTGCCGACCCGCGCCGCCGGAATGTTGCCGGCGACCTGGAGCGCTTCGTTGAGGTCCTTGGCGTCGATCAGGTAGAAGCCGGCCAGTTGCTCCTTGGTTTCGGCGAACGGGCCGTCGGTGATCGACATTTTGCCGTTGCGCATGCGCACCGTGGTGGCGGTCTGCACCGACTCCAGCGCCTCGGCAGCAACCATCCGCCCGCTGCCCTGAATCGACTCGGCGTACGCCCAGCACTCAGCGTCTTTCGGGCTGTCGGGCGACGAATGCAGCAGGTGCTCATCGCTATAGACCAGGCATAAATACTTCATGGCGTTCTCCTGAAGCGGACGGTTCAACTATGGCTGAAGATCAGGGCTGCACATCAAACAGGGTCGCGCCGCTCATCGGATCGAACGGCGCCGACCAGTGTTCGTGGACGATTTTCCAAGCCCCGCCAACCTGCCGATAGCAGGCGGTGACGCGCATCCAGCAGCTCTGGGTTTCGCCTTTCTCATTGGTGCCACCGCAGTTGGCCACCCAGTGCGCAAAGGCGATGTTGTCGGCGCTTTCGATGGCGATTTCGTGGAACTCGAAAATGTGCGGGCCGGGGCACATTTCCATGCAGTCGACCCAGTGCGCGCGGTAGGCGGCTTTGCCTTTGAATTGCAGGGCCTTGATCGCGTCGAAGGAGACGATGTCGTCGGCATACAACGCCATGACTTTCTCCACGTCCTTGGTCATGACGGCTTCGCGGTAGGTGTTGATCAGGGTCTGGATTTCAGATTGTGCGCTCATGCTGTTCTCCGTGGTTTTTGTTGTGAAGACACTCTTAGTCGCTTGGTGAACCGGCAGATCGACAGAGCAAACAAAAAAATTCTACAGAAGACAAAATCGCTAGAATCCGAGGCTCATCTTTGTAGGAAAAAGGAAATTCCCGTGTCAGCCCAACTCGTGCCGTACGACAGCCTCAACGCCTTGCAGCGTGAGCAAGTCGAGGCGATTGAAATCCATGCCGAGCAGATCAAGTTCTCTGGCGATATTCATGGTGCGTTGCACACGCTGCTGTCGAAGCCCGGCCCCGGCGTGAAGGGTTTTGCCCTGTTGGCGGATGAA
The DNA here is from genome assembly GCF_000282235.1 of Pseudomonas sp. GM24. Classification (NCBI taxonomy): domain Bacteria; kingdom Pseudomonadati; phylum Pseudomonadota; class Gammaproteobacteria; order Pseudomonadales; family Pseudomonadaceae; genus Pseudomonas; species Pseudomonas sp. GM24. The sequence goes on from NZ_AKJR01000072.1 coordinate 2,576, forward strand.
GTGCCGGTGGCGTTTCTGCTGCTCAAACGCCCGCCGGTGTTGCCGGCCTGGGCCAATGAACACAGCGCCACCTTGCATGCGTTGCAGGTTGATCGCAGGGCGCAGGGCAAGGGTTTCGGCAAGGCGTGTCTGCAAGCACTGCCCGAGGTTGCGCGTCAGGCGTGGCCGGAGATCAAAGGGTTAGAGTTGTCAGTGGATGCCGATAACGACGCGGCGATCGCGCTGTACGCCAAACACGGTTACGTCGACAGCGGCGAAGCGTACAAGGGCCGAATCGGTTATGAGCGGCGCATGGGGCTGTTTTTCTAAGTCATCGAGGGAAGCACGATGATCGATTCAATCGAAGCACTGGAAGCTATTTACGGATTGCCCCACGAGCGGGCGGTGCGCAAGCAGATCGGTTTTCTCAACGAGGATTATCAGGCGATGGTGCGGGTTTCGCCGCTGGTGATCGTCAGCTCGGTGGGCGCCGATGGCCTGGATAATTCGCCGCGCGGTGACAAAGCCGGGTTTGTGCGGATCATTGATGAGCGCACGCTCGCGCTGCCGGATCGCCCGGGCAATAACCGCATCGATACCTTGCGCAATGTGCTGCAGGATTCGCGGGTGTCGTTGCTGTTCATCATTCCGGGGATTGGTGAAACGTTGCGGGTCAATGGCACAGCGACGATCAGTGCAGATCCACAGTTGCTGGAAAGCTTTGCGGTGAATGGCAAACCGGCGAAAACGGTGTTGCTGGTGACAGTGGAGGCGGCGTTCTTTCATTGCTCAAAAGCCTTCGTCCGCTCCGATGCGTGGAACCCGGAAACGCACTTGCCGCGCTCAGCCCTGCCCTCTGCTGGCGCCTTCCACAAGCGCCTGAATGATGGCCAGTTCGATGCCGAAACCTACGACCGCGAAGCGCCGAAACGGGTAAGCGACACCCTTTACTGACCCTCCCGTGAATGATCGTTCCCACGCTCTGCGTGGAAATGCAGCCGGGGACGCTCTGCGTCCCAAAGTCGTGACGCAGAGCGTCACAGGAGGCATTCCCACGCGGAGCGTGGGAACGATCAGTATCGGGATTGAATCAGAGCGTGAGGATCATCTCGTGCCACGCCATGCCGCCGTGGTCGGACTCCGACGGTTTGATGTAGGCAAAGCCAAACCCGGCATACAACGGAATGTGCTTTTCCTTGCACATCAAATGAATCGTCGCTTTTTCCATCGCACGCATACGCTCGATGAACTCGCCCATCAAGCGCTTGGCCAAACCCTGCCCCTGATAATCCGGGTGCACCACCACCGACATGATCACCACGTTCGGCCCTTTCGGGTCGTGGCCGATCAGTTCCTTGAACGCCTCGTCCGACATCTGCACATCAAACGCCGCGCCGGAATTGATGAAGCCTGCGACGACGCCATCCACTTCGGCCACCACGAAGCCTTCCGGCCAGGTGGCGATGCGCGTGGCGATCTTCTCGCGGGTCGCCGCTTCGTCGCCTTCATAGGCAACGGTTTCGATGGCGTAGCAGCGGTCCAGGTCGGCGGCGGTGACGTTGCGGATGAGGGTGTTCATGGCGGCTCGGAAATCAGCTGAAGAAAGTGCCGAAAGCATAAAGGAATAAGGCCTGCATATCGATGCGCACGGGCGGCGTAAAGCTTGCGTATAAGCGCTTTTCTTCGCGGTCGGAGCGGGCTATTTCTGCGGTGTGTCTCTGATCACCCTTGGGGGAAACCGCTTATGAGCAGCGTTGAAATCGGCCTGTTGATGGTGTTGGGCATCAGTACTTTCGGCTTTATCACCTTGGGCATCGACCTGTTGCGGGCGCGACGTAAACAGCGTTGAAAGCATGAGGCGGACATGGATCCGCCTCATGCTTGTCCGCTCAAACCTTGGTATCGACAGGCACGCAGATTTCCAGTTTGCCGGTGTGCTCCTTCGGGTTGAAGTCGGCGCTGTAACGCTCGAGTTCCGGGGCGTTGAGCTCCACGTAGTGAGAGCTCGGCAACCAGGTTTTGTAGATGTATTGCAGGGTTTGCGGCAATTGATCGAGCGGTCCCTTGTGCTCGAACACCGCGTATTGCCGGGGCAGCACTTCCACCCACTGATAGACCTTCTGATCGAGGTCATCAAGCTTGCTGATTTCCACCCCGGCGATGTAATCGAAGCCACCCTTGCCGTCGAAATTGCAGCAAACACCGTAGGTCACTTCGTTCTTTTGCCCTTGGATCTTTCCCAGGTGCGGCAAGAACTTTTCCCACAGCGCCGGAATGTCTTTGGCTGTGTCTTGGGTAAATCGACCGCGAAAACCTGCAATCAGCAGGAAGTGTCCATGTTCGAAGCGAGGTTCAGCCACTTCGACGCGTTTTTGCTCATCCATGACTCGACTCCTGGAACAAAAGAGGGGTTCGGCTGGGAGTATAGAAAGCCAAAGCCGATTCGCACGTTTACAGCGCGTGCAACTGCTCGACGGCGCCGGAACCGACAAATTCGTTATAGCCAGATACGATCACGTACACCGCGAAATAGCAGAAGATCGCTGCAGATGCCAAGTAGGAATAGCGCAACAGCTTATCGCCCAACAGCTTGCCACCATGGCTCGCGGCAAAGCATAAACCCGCCGACCACAGCAGCCCGGCGCAAAGGAATCCGCCAAGGAACAGCGCCGAACTCACCGGCCCACCGCCACCGGAACGGGCGATCAACGTACCGCCAACAGCAGCGAACCAGAGAATCGCGCTCGGCGACGACATCGCGAGAAAAATGCCCCGGAAGAACTCCTTGCGATGGGAGTTCTGCCCCACTTCCGCCGTGGCCGCCAACTGCGCCTCGTGGTGAATCGCCGAGTAAATCATCTTCGCTGCAAAGTAGATCAGCAGCGCCGAACCACCAATCCACAGCACCCAGCGCACTGTTTCGTATTGCAGCAAAACCGTCATGCCGGCCAGCGCCAGCACCGCGTAAATCAGGTCGCCGACACAGGTACCGAGGCCCAGCGCGAAGCCCTGAAAGTAACCGCGCTGCATCGCCAGGGTGATCATCGCGATGTTGGCCACGCCGATATCCAGGCACAGCGAAAGGCTCAGCAAGAAGCCGCTGGTGAATTCCATCTACCGATTTCCTTGGGACAAAATTGTTTACAAACGGGCTGGACAGTATGCCATCACTGACCTTATCTTCCGCCACAGGTCACCGCAGTGACCAGCGTCGCTCGGACGGTTCCGGGCGCTTACGTTATCCGAGGCAACAATGGCTGAACAAGGTTCGCCGCGCCGCTTTGCGCGCATAGATCGACTCCCCCCTTACGTTTTCAACATCACCGCCGAGCTGAAGATGGCCGCGCGTCGTCGTGGTGAAGACATCATCGACTTGAGCATGGGCAACCCCGACGGCGCCACGCCGCCGCACATTGTCGAAAAACTCGTGCAAGTTGCGCAACGCGAAGACACCCACGGTTACTCCACATCCAAGGGCATTCCACGCCTGCGCCGGGCGATTTCCAACTGGTACAAGCAGCGCTACGAGGTCGATATCGACCCGGAAAGCGAAGCCATTGTCACCATCGGTTCCAAGGAAGGCCTGGCGCATTTGATGCTGGCGACCCTCGATCAGGGCGACACCGTACTGGTGCCGAACCCGAGTTACCCGATTCACATCTACGGTGCGGTGATAGCCGGCGCCCAGGTGCGTTCGGTGCCGCTGGTGCCGGGCGTGGACTTCTTCGATGAACTGGAACGGGCCATTCGCGGTTCGATTCCGAAGCCGAAAATGATGATCCTCGGCTTCCCGTCGAACCCGACCGCGCAGTGCGTGGAGCTGGATTTCTTCGAACGGGTGATCGCCCTCGCCAAGCAATACGACGTACTGGTGATTCACGATCTGGCTTACGCCGACATCGTCTACGACGGCTGGAAAGCCCCGTCGATCATGCAAGTACCGGGCGCCAAGGACATCGCGGTGGAGTTTTTCACCCTGTCCAAGAGCTACAACATGGCCGGCTGGCGCATCGGTTTCATGGTCGGCAACCCGGAACTGGTCAACGCGCTGGCGCGGATCAAGAGCTACCACGACTACGGCACTTTCACTCCGCTGCAGGTGGCGGCGATTGCTGCGCTGGAAGGCGATCAGCAATGCGTGCGCGACATCGCCGAGCAGTATCGCCAGCGTCGCAACGTACTGGTCAAAGGTCTGCATGAACTGGGCTGGATGGTCGAGAACCCGAAGGCGTCGATGTATGTCTGGGCGAAGATTCCCGAGCAGTACGCGCATCTGGGTTCGCTGGAATTCGCCAAGAAATTGCTGGCCGAGGCTAAAGTTTGCGTCTCGCCGGGGGTTGGATTTGGTGAGTATGGCGATGATCACGTGCGCTTTGCGCTGATCGAAAACCAGGACCGGATTCGTCAGGCGGTGCGCGGGATTCGCGGGATGTTCCGGGCGGATGGCCTGGCCCCGAAAACCACTGCCTGACACCTATCTGATCGTTCCCACGCTCCGCGTGGGAAGGCAGCCCGGGACGCTCCGCGTCCCAAAGCGGACGCAGAGCGTCCATTGAGGCATTCCCACGCAGAGCGTGGGAACGATCACCCACAAAAAAACCGCATCGCTGCGGTTTTTTTGTGTCTGCGAGAAGCCGCTTAAACGAACAGCGACAACAGCAGGATAAAGCCCAACGCGACGATGGACAGGATGGTTTCCATCGCCGTCCAGGTCTTGAACGTCTCGGCCACGGTCATGTTGAAGTACTGCTTCACCAGCCAGAAACCGGCGTCGTTCACGTGCGACAGAATCAACGAACCGGCACCGGTAGCGAGTACCAGCAGCTCACGGTTCACACCCGGAATCATCCCCACCACCGGCACCACAATGCCCGCGCCGGTAATGGTCGCCACTGTGGCCGAACCGGTCGCGATACGAATCACCGCTGCCACCAGCCACGCCAGCAGGATCGGCGAGATCTGCGCACTAACGGCCATGTGGCCGATCACGTCGCCGACACCGCTGGTGACCAGCATCTGCTTGAAGCCGCCACCAGCACCGATGATCAGGATGATCGCCGCGGTTGGCGCCAGGCTTGCGTCGAGCCACTTGAGCATTTGCTGGGAACCGATGCCCTGCTTGTGCCCGAAGGTGTACAGCGACAACAGCAACGCCAGCAGCAGTGCCGAGATCGGGTGACCGATCATGTCCATCCAGGTGCGGAAGAAGTGACCGTCCGGCAACGCCACGTCAGCGAAGGTTTTCAGCAGCATCAGGAACACCGGCAACAGCACGGTGATCAGGGTGATGCTGAAGCTTGGCAGCTTGGTCGAGTCGTCATTTTCACGGGCCAGTTGATCGACCAGTTCCTGATTCGGGTGACCCGGAATGTGCTTGGCGATGAACGTACCGAAGATCGGACCGGCAATGATTGCCGTCGGCAGCGCAACGATCAGACCGTAAAGAATGGTCTTGCCGATGTCAGCACCGAACACGCCGATGGCCAGCAGCGGGCCCGGGTGCGGCGGCACCAGACCGTGCACGGCGGACAGGCCGGCGAGCAGCGGAATACCGATCTTGATGATCGACACACCGGTGCGACGCGCAACGATGAACACCAGCGGAATCAGCAGGACAAAACCGATTTCGAAGAACAGCGGAATGCCCACCAGGAACGCGGCGAACATCATCGCCCACTGGACTTTGTCTTTGCCGAACGCACGGATCAGGGTCTGGGCGATTTGATCCGCTCCGCCCGACTCGGCCATCATTTTGCCGAGCATGGTGCCCAGCGCAAGGATGATACCGACGAAACCGAGGACGCCACCGAAGCCGTCCTGGAACGCCTTGATGATGGTGCCGATCGGCATGCCGGAGGTCAGACCGAGGAACGCAGCAGCGATGGTCAGGGAGATAAATGGGTGAATCTTGAATTTGGTGATCAGGATAATCAGGCCGATTACCGTGACCACTGCATCGAGCAGCAGGTAGGCGTCGTGGGACATGCCAAACATTGGGGGTGTCTCCTGGATTGTTGTTGTTATTAAAGCGGGTTAAACAGAAGTCGGGAGGACAGCGCTATCTCTTTCAACACACTCATACCGCCTGTTTCAGACCGTGGGCCTGCCACCAGACGTGAGCCTGGGACGCCAGTTCTTCAACGCTGTGGATCGAGGCATTCAGGGCCAACGTCAACGGTTCGCCCTTGGGCGACTCGAGGGTGGCGAACTGGCTTTCGATCAGCGTGGCCGGCATGAAGTGGCCCGGACGATGGGACACACGCTCAGCGGCAACTTCAGGGGTCAATTCGAGAAACACGAAGCCCAGGCCCGGCAAGGCACTGCGCAACACTTCGCGATAACTGTGTTTAAGGGCCGAGCAGGTCAGCACCGGACGTTTGCCCGATGCATCGACGCGACGCAGTTCATCGCACAGGCTGTCGAGCCAGCCGGCACGGTCGTCGTCGTTCAGGGGGATCCCCGCGCTCATCTTTTCGATGTTCGCGGCCGGATGGAAAGTATCGCCTTCAATGGCAGTGGCGCCGCTCAATTGGCACAGGGCCTCGCTGACGCACGTCTTGCCGCAACCGGCAACGCCCATGATGACCAGGGCGGTGATGGGATGACTCATATAACACCTCAGCGCGCAGACAGCGCTACCTTTGCTAGCTATGACTCTAGTGCACAGGCAGAAGTTGCCGACGCCTTCTTGTCGTTTTTTTGGGTTGCAGCAGGTTTGTTCCCAACACCAAAAAGCGAAGATCAGGCAGGACCTCGCTTACGCATTTACAGCTGCATCAGGACAGCGCTACCTTAGTGCCTTGATTTTTGTTTGGCAAGCCGTCGATGACCACCCCTAAAAACGATAAAAATACCCGCACCACCGGCCGTCCCACCCTCAATGAAGTTGCCCGCCTCGCCGGTGTCAGCCCGATTACCGCTTCTCGCGCCTTGCGCGGGGTCAGCACCGTGGCCACCGAACTGGTGGAAAAAGTGCAGAAAGCCGCCCTCGAACTCAACTATGTGGTCAACCCGGCCGCCCGCGCTTTAGCCTCGGCGCAGAGCCATTCGGTGGTGGTGTTGGTACCGTCGCTGTCCAACCTTTTGTTTATCGACACGCTGGAAGCCATTCATCGGGTGCTCACGCCCAAAGGCTTCGAAGTGCTGATCGGCAACTTCCACTATTCACGCGATGAAGAAGAAAACCTGCTGCGCAACTACATGGCCTATCAGCCGCGCGGTTTCTTGTTGACCGGGTTTGACCGCACCGAAAGTTCGCGACGGATGATCGAGGCGAGCAACATTCCCTGCGTGTACATGATGGAACTGGACAGCGCCGCCGGGGTGAATTGCGTCGGATTTTCGCAACTGAGTGCCGGTGAAACGGCGGCCGAGCATTTGCTCTCCCGTGGGCGCAAACGTCTGGCTTACATTGGCGCGCAACTCGATCAGCGCACGTTGTTGCGTGGCGAAGGCTTTCGCAAAGCGTTGCAGAAGGCCGGGCGTTATGACCCGGATCTGGAAGTGCTGACGCCTCGCTCTTCATCGGTGGGCTTGGGCGGGGAACTGTTTTTGCAGTTGCTCGCGGCGCACCCGGATGTCGATGCGATCTTCTTTGGTAACGACGATTTGGCCCAGGGCGCTTTGCTCGAAGCATTACGCAATGGCATCAAGATTCCTGAGCAAGTGGCGATTCTTGGTTTCAACGACTTGCCGATGTCCGAACACATGGTGCCGCGCTTGAGCAGCATCAATACCCCGCGTGAAGCGATTGGCCGGCGCGCGGCGGAGCAGATGCTGACGTTGATGGCCGGTAACAGCGTCGCGCGCCCGGTTGAAGACATGGGCTTTGAACTGAAGATCCGCGAAAGCACCTGACCCTTCACAAACGCTGAGTTGAAACACAACCCTTCACCGATCGTTCCCACGCTCTGCGTGGGAATGCCTCAACGGACGCTCCGCGTTCGGCTTTTGATGGGACGCAGAGCGTCCCGGGCTGCATTCCCACGCATAGCGTGGGAACGATCAACCGCCCAACAATTCGACGAGGGCATGCGCGCCCTTCTGCAATGGCTGGCTCTTGAGCCACACCGCATGCACCGGCATCACCAGACCGTTTTCGATGTTGCGAAAATTCAGCCGTTTCAGTCGCCCGGAGTCGATCCGCGGCTGCACCACCGACAGCGGAAAGTTACCCCAACCCAATCCCGCCTCGACCATTTCCATCGCCGTCTCAAGGCTGTCCGTGCGCCAATACGACTCCGCCACCAACGGTCGCGTCTCACTGATCGGCAAGTCGCGACTGGCGACGATGATCTGCCGCACATGCACCAGATCTTCAAGAAACACATCCTGCCCCTGCAACAACGGGCTGTCCGCCGCCAGCGTGGCGATCATCCGCTCGCTGCCGACAAACTGAAAACGCTCCAGCACATTCATGCTCAGCCCGGCGAACGCCAGGCACACGCTGACCCGGCCGCTGTGCAGCATCGCCAGCACGTCATCTTGCGGCGCGGTCAGCACTTCGATATCCAACAGCGGATGCCGCTCGGCGATCTCCTTGATTGCCGCCAGCAAACGACGGCGGTCGATGTCCGCGACCACGCCGATCGACAACTTGCACTCCAGTCCCAACGACAACTCCACCGCGTGCACTTGCAGTTGCTTGAGCTGCTCGGCAATCAGCCGCGCGTGTGGCACCAGCGACAACGCCATCGCCGTGGGTTGCGGTTCGCGATGGCTGCGGTCGAACAGCAGATAACCCAGTTCGGCTTCAAGGTTGCCAATGCTCATGCTGACGGCGGAAGGCACCCGACCTAATGCGCGAGCCGCCGCTGAAAACGAGCCGCGCTCAATCACCGCAAGAAACAGCTCGATACTGTCGCTGTTGAAATTCACCCTGAACACCTATCAATAGAACTGAAAGTAGCTGACTTTTTCTGTCAGCCCTATTGAAGCTATCTTTCGCCGCCTTCGCCAGTCCCGCTGGCCAACAAACGGCAAGAAAGAGGCAAATCCCCATGCAAGGCGTCAAACGCAAACTGGTCTATGTGTCGCTCTACGAAGTGATCGGCATGACCTTCTCCGCCCTTGGTCTGGCGCTGTTGTCCGGCACCTCCCCGGGCAGCACCGGGCCGCTGGCGGTGATCATCACCACCATCGCCGTGACCTGGAACTTCATCTACACCTCGCTGTTCGAGCACTGGGAAAGCCGCCAGCAATCGCGCATCCGCACGGTGAAACGCCGCATCGCCCACGCGATCGGCTTTCAACTGACGCTGGTCGTGTTCCTGATTCCGTTGATCGCCTGGTGGATGAACATCAGTCTGGTGCAGGCGTTTCTGCTGGATCTGGCGTTGATTATTTTCATCCCGTGCTACACGTTTGCCTTCAACTGGCTGTTCGACCGGATCTTCGGCTTGCCGGCCTCGGCGTTGCCAGATTCGGCGGCTGCGGCATAAATCGTTAATTCGTAAACAGATATTGCAAGGAATCAGCGGTTTACCCGGTTAAACCGCCGATATTCACAATCCGTTAACTCCGATAGCAGGCTAAGCTTTTCCATCAATAAAAAATGGATCAGCCCCATGACTGCTCACGCCTCCGCCGCCGCGCAAAGCGACGGCATCGACCCGATCCGCGCCGCTCAGGTGTCCGCCCGCATCGATCGCCTTCCGGCGGTCGCGACGATTTGGCGCTTGGTGGCGCTGCTGTCAATCGGTGGTTTCTTCGAACTCTACGATCTGTTTCAGACCGCCTACATCAGCCCCGGTCTGATCCGCGATGGCATCTTCGCCACTGGTAATCAGGGCGTGTTCGGCTTCTCCGATCAGGCGGCGTTCGCCTCGGCGACGTTCCTCGGCCTGTTCCTCGGCGCCAGCCTGCTCAGCCCTTTGGCTGATCGTTTTGGTCGTCGCGCGATCTTCACCTTCGCGCTGGTCTGGTACACGGTGGCGACGGTGTTGATGGGCATTCAGAGCTCGGCGCTGGGCATCATTTGCATGCGCTTTCTGGTTGGCATCGGTTTGGGTATCGAGCTGGTGACCATCGACGCTTACCTCTCGGAACTGGTGCCCAAACGCATGCGCAGTTCGGCATTTGCTTTTGCGTTTTTCGTGCAGTTTCTGTCGGTGCCCGCGGTGGCGTTGATGTCATGGTGGCTGGTGCCGCAGGCGCCATTCGGCGTGTCCGGCTGGCGTTGGGTGGTGTTGGCGAGCGCGGTGTTTGCGCTGTTTATCTGGTGGCTGCGCAAGCGTCTGCCGGAATCGCCGCGCTGGCTCGCGCAACATGGCCGCTTTGATGAAGCCAAGCGGATTCTCGATGGCATCGAAGCACGATGCGAGAAGGATCACGGTAAACCGCTGGATACGCCGGAAACCGTTCCGGTCGACGTCGAAGGCAAGGGTCGCTTCGCCGACATCTGGCAGCCGCCGTATCGCCGCCGCGCGTTGATGCTGATTGTCTTCCACATCTTCCAGGCCATTGGGTTCTTCGGTTTCGGCAACTGGCTGCCGGCGCTGCTGTCCGGTCAGGGTGTCAGTGTCACCCACAGTTTGATGTATGCGTTCATCATCACCCTCGCCTACCCGCTCGGGCCGCTGCTGTTCGTGAAGTTCGCCAATCGTTTCGAAAACAAATGGCAGATCGTCGGCTCGGCCCTCGGCGCGATGACCTTTGGCACCCTGTTCGCCCTGCAGACCAGCGCGTTCGGGCTGATCTTCTGCGGGGTGATGATCACCTTCTGCAATGCCTGGTTGAGCTTCAGTTATCACTCGTACCAGAGCGAACTGTTCCCGACCAACATCCGCGCCCGCGCTGTGGGTTTCTGCTATTCGTTCAGTCGTTTGTCGACGGTGTTCAGCAGTCTGTTGATCGGCCTGTTTCTCGACAACTTCGGTACGCCGGGGGTATTGGCATTCATCGTCAGCAGCATGCTGATCGTGATGGTAACCATCGGCTGGTTCGGCCCGCGTACACGCAATCTGGCGCTGGAGAACATTGCCCATCGCTGAGGGTGGCAACGGTCATCCTCTGCCGCTTATCGGCAAGGGATGACCGCCACGCACACCTGGCCAATGGTCAACTTGTTGAAATAAAAGGACTTACTTAGAAGGCACGGTAATTGCTCCGATACGCCAGTCAGCAATTACCTTCAGGTCCACACATCATGTTGATCAGTGCCAAACAACAGCAAATCATTCATCTGCCCAAAGCGCTGAATGACGATGCGACGTCCACTGCTGCGGCCGGTCTGCAGGGTGGTCTGCACGGCGCCATGCTGCAAACCCTGCAAAACCAGACCCAGGCGCAAACCGCCGAAGCCACCGCCAAGGTGCAGGACTCGGCCACGCAGATTGCCACTCAGCAAGTCAGCGAAGCCACGCGCATCAGCGACAACGTCGACGAAGCGTTCGCCAAGACCCGCGTCAACCTGCAAGCCACCGATGCCACCACAACCTCGGCAAAGTCCGCCACCGACGAGTTCAAGGATTACATGAGCAAGACGCCGGAACAGCGTCTGCGCGACAGTATCCTGCAGTCGATGGGGCTGACCGAAGACGACATCAAAGCCATGCCGCCGGAGAAACAACTGGCCATCGGCAAAGAGATCGCCGAGCGCTTGCAGGACAAGATGAAGTTGGCGCAGGCGGAGAAAGACAACGATGTGAAGGACAGCGACAAGCAGGCGGGCAAGTTTCTCGCTGCGCTCTGAGACCACGGATTCCAGGCTACCGCACGGTATCCCTGTAGGAGCTGCCGAAGGCTGCGATCTTTTGATCTTGCTTCCAACAACGAATCAAAAGATCGCAGCCTCGTTCCACTCGACAGCTCCTACAGGCCACTTTGTGGAATCAGTTCAATTGCAGGGTTTCATTGAACTGACTGATCGCATCCACCACATGCCGCGAGCCCTGCTGAATTTCCAGAATCACCTCCCCCGCCTCATTCGCCAGCTCAACCCCGAGCCCGGTGCGGCTCAGACTTGATTGCATACTCGACACCGCACTCAGCGACAGGTCATGGTTTTTGCGCACTACCTCGACAATCTCCAGCGTCGCCTGACTGGTGCGCGCCGCGAGGCTACGCACCTCATCCGCCACTACCGCAAATCCGCGCCCATGCTCCCCGGCCCGCGCCGCTTCAATTGCCGCGTTGAGCGCCAGCAAGTTGGTCTGATCGGCAATGCCGCGAATGGTCTGAACGATGGTGCCGATGATGTCCGACTGTTTGCTCACCGCATCGATACTGGCGGCGGCTTCGTTGAGATCGCGGGAAATGTCCTGAATGATCTGCACGGTTTGCTGTACGACCTGTGAGCCTTTTTGCGCGCAGGCGTCGTTTTGTACCGAGGTGCTGTGGGCCGATTCGGCGGCGTTCTGCAAGGTGGTCATCTGATGGGTGATGTCGCTGGCGAACTTCACCACTTTGTACAGGCGGCCTTTGGCATCGAATAACGGGTTGTACGAGGCTTCGAGATAAACCATCTGCCCCGACTTGTTCTTGCGCTCGAAACGGTGCGAGTGATATTCGCCACGGTTGAGCGAGGCCCAGAATGCCTTGTACTGCGCAGACTCGGCTTCGGCACGATGGCAGAACAGGCTGTGGTGATGACCGACGATTTCGTTGAGCGAGTACTGCATGGTCTTGAGGAAGTTGTCGTTGGCGGCAATGACATTGCCTTCCGGGGTGAACTCGATCACCGCCATGGAACGGCTGATCGCCGCCAGCATGCTTTCTTCTTCGTGCTCTTTATTCACCCGAGCGGTGATGTCGGCAGCCACTTTGATCACGCTGTGGACTTGCTTGTCCGGGCCATACACCGGCATGTAACTGGCTTCGAGCCAGACTTCCCTGCCGGCCTTGTTCAAGCGCAGGAAAGTGCCGCTGATCGGCTCACCGCGAGCCAGGTCACGCCATAATTTGGCGTACTCCTCGCTGCGATAGAAAGCCTCTTCACAAAACACCCGATGATGTTTGCCACGCACTTCATCGGCGCTGTAGCCCATGGTCTTGCAGAAGTTTTCATTGGCATCCAGAACGATGCCGTCAGGGCTGAACTCGATCATTGCCATCGAGCGGCTGATCGCCGCCAACTTGGCGTTGGCCTCGGTCAGGGCGCAGCTGAAGCGCTCGATTTCCTGCAGGTCAGCCTTGTGATGTAGGTTGAACATGGTTGTATCACCTTCCGCGCGGACTTTTGATTTGATGAAAGTTCAGTTCTTTCACGATCCACCACTACGTTCCACAGAACAGGCACACGCATTCCTCCACGGGAGGAAGTTGTCAGGTGATAAATGATGATCAATCGGAGCGTCCATGCAGCGACGCTCTAATCAAGACATCCTTCTCTTGATAGCCCGCACGCGGGCCAGCCCTAACGCGTTGAAGAACTTCCATGTAAGCGACGCTCCTTGTTGGTTCAGTGTCGGTGCCTTGGGTTGCGCACTCTGGCAGCATGAATTCACGGACTAACGCTGTGCGTCCGGCAAGTTTTGACATGACGGTCGACATAGTTAGTTACGGGAAGCATAGCCAGTGCAAAGACCTGCGCAAGGCCACTAGTCGGCCAGTATCTGGCACTTTTTGCACAAGAAACGGTTCAGCGCGGGAAGAATTGCTGGCGGGGCAGACGCTTTCGCTGGCAAGCCAGCTCCCACAGGATTCTGCGCTTCTGCAAACAGGATTCTGCGCTTCTGCAAATCAGCGCAATTGCTTCTGCAAATCAGCGCAATTCCTTCTGCAAATCAGCGCAATTCCTGTGGCAAATCAGCGCAATTCCTGTGGAAATCAGCGCAATTCCTGTGGGAGCTGGCTTGCCAGCGATGAGGCCATTACAAACACTACAAAAACGACAGAAACGACTTACAGACTTCCAGTCACCTTGGTCGCCACCTCTGCAGGCACCCAAGGCTTCCAGACCTGCGGTTGATCACGCAAAAACGCCTGCGCCACCACCCTCGGCTGCAAACGTTTTTCACTCATCCCGGCCAGGGTCTGATTCAACAGATCGATCGGCAAATCAACCTTTTCAAAAAACGTCACCAACTCCGGATACTGCGCCTTGAACGGCGCCGATACGCCAATCGCCAGGCTCGCCGGCATTGAGCGGGTGCCCTTGGGGTTGGGATTGTTGGCATCGGCCAGGGTCTTCCAGGCCTCGGCATCGAATGGCGGTTCCTCCAGTTTGACCAGTTTGAATCGGCCAAGCAGCGGCGTCGGTGACCAGTAGTAGAACAACACCGGTTTGCCCCGTTTGATCGACGATGCCACCTCGGCATCCAGCGCCGCGCCGGAACCGGTGCGGAAGTTGACGAAGCTGTCATTTAGCGCATAAGCCTTGAGCTTCTGGCTGTTGACGATCTCCGAGGTCCAGCCGGTCGGGCTGTTGAGGAAGCGCCCACGCGACGGATCTTCCGGGTCGCGGAACACGTCTTTGTAGCGCGGCAGATCCGCCACCGACTTCAACTCCGGCGCCAACGCTTTGATCCCGCGCTCAGGGTCGCCCTTGATCACATACTCAGGTACCCACCAGCCTTCGGTGGCGCCTTTGACCGTATCGCCCAAACCGAACACCTTGCCTTCGGCGGCCGCCTTGACCCACGCCGGACTACGCCCGGCCCATTCTTCGCCAATCACCTGGATATCGTTTTTCGCCAATGCGGCCTCAAGGCTGACCGTACTGCCGGGCAACGTGTCGGTCGGGTAGCCATAGCCTTTTTCAACGATCAGGCGCAGCACTTCGGTGATGAAACTGCCGCTCTCCCAGGTGATGTCGCCGAAGTGGATCGGCGTGGTTTTTTCCGTAGCCGAAACAGCACCAACGCTGAGGCTCAGAGCCAGCAACGACGTGCCGAGCAGGGTTTTGATCGATCTCATGCGGACCTCTTGTCTTGCAGGAATTGGTTGGCGCTGTGGCGATCGCACAACGCTTGGGAACGGTTCATGTAAACGCTGACCGAGCGCTGGGAGATGCCCAGTTCGGTGGCGATTTGCGGGTAGGTCAGGCCGTCGATGCGGGCGAGCAGAAACGTCGCGCGGACTTTGCCGGGCAAGCGCTGCAAGCTGTGGTCGAGTCGAGTGAGCGTTTGCGATTGCTGGACGAATTCTTCAGGCGAGGCGGCGTAATCAATGTCGATTGACTGGCGATGACGACGCTCCAGATCAGCACGTCGCCAGCGCTGATACAGCAGACGCTGGGCGATGGTCGTCAGCAAGGCGCGAGGTTCACGAATGGCCGTCAGTGCCGGGGCATCGAGCAATTGGGCGAAGGTTTCGGCGGCGATGTCTTCGCTGCTGGCCGCGTCATGCAGATAACGGCGCAGATAAGCACAGAGCCAGCGATAGTGGGCGCGAAACAGGCCGTCCACGGTGTGACGATGGGAAAGGTCGGCGCCGGACATAGGGGCTCCTTGATGAGGGGTCGCTGAATGTCCGGTGTTCCGGTGGCGCGATCGTAGCAAGGCGCCTTATTCTTTAATAATATTTAAATTTCATTTTTATATTCCATTCGAGAATATAAAAACTAAAGATCGCAGCCTTCGGCAGCTCCTACAGGTGTACGCATTCGATGTAGGAACTGCCGAAGGCTGCGATCTTTTAGCGTAAGTGGCTATAGCCCCATTCTTCAGCCTCACGTTGATAGTCGAGCAGGATCTGATAATCGCTTTCGCTGGCAGCAAGCACCTCAGGCAACCCCAAGGTCTGCGCGACCTCGGGCAGTTCGCGCAAAGTCAGATTCATCATCCGCCGCAACGTCTCAACCTGCTCGTCCGTGGCGCTGGCGACGGTAATGAACGGCAGGGTCGGGCTCAGGGCGCTGCGCGCAATCACCCGCAAGGCGCTGACCTCTTGCGGCGCATGCTGCGCCAGGTAGGCGTAGGTAACGCTGTCGATGGCAGCCAGATCAGCGCGGTGTTCGCGCAGCCAGCGCAGGCTCTCGCGATGGCCGCCGCTGATGCCGACCGAGGCGAAGAATTGTCCGTCCTGATGCAACGGCGCCAGGCGCTGACGCAACAGGTTCATGCCACTGTTGGAATCCGCGCTGTTGATCACCCCGCGACTGTCGCGGAACTCCGCGAGGATTTGGCGTGGGTCATCAGCGCGGCTGAGGATCAGGCTGCAATGGTAGCCGGCGCTGGCGTCGGGAAGTTCGTAGCGAGGACGTCCGACGATGCGCACTTGTCCGCGCAAAGCGGTCATCAGCGGATAGCCGCAGGTTTGCGTGAGCAGCAGATCGGGTGATAACCAGAGTTCGGGCAACGACAGGCCTTCAGCGCTCAGGCGAGTGTGGCCAAGCAGCTCAAGGATGCGCGCACTCCAGCGCTCATTCGCCGCGCGGATTGGCTCGGTGGCGACGTACATCAGGAGTTCGGTGTGGTGTTGAGCCATACACATATTTTCCGAGTTACAAATAGCCAATGGGGGAGCGAGCCTGCTCGCGATAGCGGTGCATCAGTGACATCTTCGGCGCCTGACACACCGCTATCGCGAGCAGGCTCACTCCTACAGGGTTTTGTGGTGTTCTTGGGTTAGTGGTAAGGATGCTCGGGGCTGTCGATTGGCTTCAAAACATGGCGTCGCCAGAACTCGCCATACCCGCGCACGAGAAACCCGCCACTGCGCGCGATCCATTGCTCGCGATGCATCCGGTAAACCTTGGGCAAGTCGTACCACGCAAGCTTGGGCAAGTCGTGATGCACCAGATGAAAATTCAGATTCAGAAATAACCAGCGCCACGGCCAAGCCGCTTCGTTCAACACCGTGCGCTGTTCGGGTTGTGCGTGGGGACGGTGTTCATAGTAGGAGCGGATCATCGCGATCGACAGCGCCGGTACGCTGATCAGCAGCAGGTAATGCCAGACCGGCAGCGCGCTGACACGGGCGACAAACCACAGCATCAATAATGTAAACGCACCATGAGTCAACCACATCAACCAGGCTTGGCGCTCGCCGTTTTTCAGCCGCTGCAACTGTTCTTTGGCCAACGCTAGCAGCGCCAGCGGGGCGCCAACCAGGAAGCGTCCGAGCACGGTTTTGTTCAACCAATGCAAGCTGCGCTCGAACAGCGAACTGCGCTGCCAGCCAACGCGGGTCAGATAGCGGCTTTCCGGATCGACGCCGGGCACGGTGAGATCATCATCGCGGTGATGCAGCAAATGGCTGTCGCGATACAGCGTGTACGGATACCACACGGCAAACGGCGCGTAGCCAAGGATCTTGTTGAAGCGCACCCAGCGCGTCGGATGCCCGTGCAGCAACTCGTGCTGCAACGACAGCCACAGCACCAGCAACGGGATCAGCAACAGCGTGCTCAAGCCACGACCGAGCCAGTGACTATTGAGAACAATGGCAAACCAGCCGCCATAGACGCCGATCAGCAACAGCCAGGTCGGCCATTCGGTGCGGGCGGTAAAGCGTTGGCGCAGGGTTTCGATCTGCTGACGATGGGCGGCGTCGAAGTAATGGGGCATGGCATTGCTCGGAACGGGATTCTTGCCCTTCTGTGCAACGACGCTGCGCAATCTTGCAGATTATTTTCGGGTTCAGGCAGGAGCCCGAGAACCGGGCTCCGGAAAGGCGTGATCAGTGACCGAAGATGTCGACCTTTTTGGCTTTCTTCTCTGCGCGTTTTTCAATCGCGGTCTTGGCCGGTTTCTTCTTCGCGGCTTTCTTTGAATCCATACCTTTGGACATGATGCGTACTCCACTCACAGGGGATGTAGGCTCAGGTATACACCTATCCTGTTGCGTGCGTTCTTTTATAATCGCCGCTTTCAGCGCCGACAGTCCGATCCCATGCCCGACACCCAATACAGCCTGCTCGACGAGTCGTTATGGCCGTTGATGAACAAGTTTTACCGCAGCCATCAATCGTCGATGAAAGCTGTTCGCGATGCGCAGCTGTGGGTCGCGCGACGGGGAGAAATTGTTGCCGCGCTGTGCTTGCGGCCGGTCGCGGGCGGGCACTGGTTGACCGGGCTTTTTGTTGATCCGGGATGTCGTGAGCAGGGGATTGCCGCACAGTTGATCGCGGCGGCGGTGCAGAATGTGAGCGAGCCGGTGTGGCTGTTCTGCCATCCGGATCTGCGTGAGTTTTATGAGCGGCGCGGGTTCACCTTCGACCCGGCGCTGCCCCAGGCGATGGCGGAGCGCTTGAGCCGGTATGCGCGGAGCAAGCCGATGATTGCGATGGAGCTGAGACCGTCAATCTGATGCAAAACCCTGTAGGAGTGAGCCTGCTCGCGATAGCGGTATGTCAGTGACATTTTCGGTGACTGACATACCGCTATCGCGAGCAGGCTCACTCCTACAAGGGGGTTGTGGTGTTCTCGGGGATTAGTCGTCTGCTGTGGGATCGAGGTCCGGGAACATCACTTCGGTAAAACCGAACTTAGTGAAGTCGGTGATCCGCGACGGGTACAACCGACCGATCAGGTGATCGCATTCGTGCTGCACAACCCGTGCGTGGAAGCCCGACGCAGTGCGCACAATCGGCTCGCCCTTCGGATCAAACCCTTCATAGCGAATCTGCTGATAACGATCCACCGCACCGCGCAACCCCGGTACCGACAGACAGCCTTCAAAGCCCTCTTCCGTCAGCGGACTCAACGGTGTGATCAGTGGATTGATCAGGATCGTCTGCGGCACCGCTTCAGCGTCCGGGTAACGTTCGCTGTGTTCGAAACCAAAGATCACCAGTTGCAGATCGACACCGATCTGCGGCGCAGCCAGGCCGACACCACCGACGCTTTCCATGGTCTGGAACATGTCGTCGATCAGTTGCCACAGCTCAGGGCTGTCGAACATCTCGGCCGGCACGGGCGGGGCGATACGCAGCAGGCGCTCGTCGCCCATTTTCAGAATTTCACGAATCATGATCAGACTTCGTCAGTGTCCGGCTTGAGCGAATGATCGCGGCCCAGGCCCGAGACGTGTTGTTTGGGATGTTCATCGAGTTCGCCGGGGACTTTCTCACCCGCATCCTTGCCCTCGCTGGACATGTGCTCGATCACCGCATTCATCTCGGCGCCAAGCAACAGCACCGCCGCGGAAATGTAGAAATACAGCAACAGCACGATGATCGCCCCGATGCTGCCATACATCGCGTTGTAGTTGGCGAAGGTTTTCACGTAGAACGCGAACCCCAACGAGGCGATGATCCACACCACCACGGCCAGCACCGAACCGGGGGTGATGAAGCGGAACTCCTGTTTGACGTCGGGCATGACGTAGTAGATCAGTGCCACGGCGACCATCATCAGAATCACGATCACCGGCCAGCGCGCAATCGTCCACACGGTGACGATGAAGTCTTCCAGACCCACCTGCGCGGCGATCCAGCCCATCACTTGCGGCCCGAGCACCATCAGCGCGGCGGCCACCAGCAGCATGCCGGCAATGCCGACGGTGTAGACAATCGACAGCGGAAAACGCTTCCAGATCGGCCGGCCCTCGACCACGTCGTACGCGGCGTTCATCGCGCTCATCATCAAGCGCACGCCCGCGGAAGCGGTGTACAGGGCGATAACGATACCGACTGAAAGCAAGCCACCCTTGGACTGCTGCAACTGGTCGATCACCGGGTTGACCTGCTCCAGCGCCTGTGGCGGCAGGACCAGTTCCGATTGCAGGCGCAGCCAGGAGAAGAAGTCCGGCAGGTGCAGGAAACCGATCAGGGCAATCAGAAACAGAATGAACGGGAACAGCGAGAACAGCATCTGGTAGGCCAGTGCCGAGGCGTAGGTCGACATCTCGTCGTCGACGAATTCAGTGACCGTGCGCACCATCACCCGGTGCAGGGGCAGACCTTTCATGTCCGGAAAAATCATTCGCGTCTCCTTTCGCCGCAATACAGGTTGAAGTCGTGGCGACTCAGGGGCCGTTTTTTACATCAAGGTAGCCTGTTTGGCGAACCTTGCCGGGTCTCTGCAGAATTTCGACACAAAAACGGCCATCCTTGGATGGCCGTTCTTGTCTTTCGTTCAAGGCTGAATTACGCCTTGTCGACGCCTTTTTTGACCGCGTCCTTGGCTTTGCCGACCGCTTGCTGGGCCTCACCTTTTTTCTCTTGAATCTTGCCTTCGGCCTGCAGCTTGCTGTTGTCGGTGGCTTTACCGACGCCTTGCTTAACGTTGCCGACCGCTTCGTTGGCCATGCCTTTTACTTTATCGCCTGTGCTACTCATGGTGTTTCTCCTTGGTGCAATTAGGGGGAAAAGTCAGTACGTAATGATTGACTGGCCGGGTTTGCGCCAAGTTTCATTTATTTTCAGGGGTTCATTTCGTCGTGGCGTGCAGGTTGGGCTTTATGTTTGCGTGCGTAGCCCCGAGAATGCGCAACATATGGGCGCCAAGCGCCAGGAACTGATCCCGCAGGAATGTTATGAAACTCGATAAAACGCAGGCCATCGCCCGACGCAACAAGGAACTGGGCGGTGCCGTGCTCGGCACCAACAACTGCCATTTCGCCGAACTGAACCGTAACCGCAACATCTGGTGGTTCGACCTGCCAGTGTCGCGTTTGGCCATCGGTCAGTACGAGTGGATTCACTTGCTGATGCACACGCCGGCCACTGACGAACTGCTGCACCTGAAAGTGCCGACGGTGTTCCTGCGTGAAAAGCTTGAAGGGCTGGTGATTCGCAACGAAGGCAAGCGTAAAGCGGCATTGAGCCTGGAATTGAGTGCGGACAAGGATTCGTATCTGCAGGACATGCGCCCGGCGGGGACTAATGTGAATTTCGCGCCGTTCCGTCAATAGCCCTCACCCTAGCCCTCTCCCGGAGGGAGAGGGGACTGACCGAGGTGTCTGGACGAGGTACACCGACCTGAAATATCGAGTCGAA
>NZ_AKJR01000073.1:0-19953 GCF_000282235.1 Pseudomonas sp. GM24
CGTCTGTGTGTCGGCATTCTACAGAGGAACGCCGGGGTGTCAACCCGCAATCTGGATAAAAACTGTTGAGGTTCAATCGGTTAGCGCTTTTTCGCGGGTGTTTGTCACGCTGCAGGTCAGGCGGGGCAAGGCTTTCAGCTCTATTGGCGGCCACTCGTCGATTGAGAAAATAAATTCAAAGGACATTTCCTACCACTTGGAAAGAACATTCATACCACTGGTGCTATATACAGGTGTCAGTGAGATACTGCCGATCCGGTTCGCCACGTTTCCTTTTCTGACATGACTCAGCGAAAAATCATCCACATTGACTGCGACTGTTTCTACGCCGCCATCGAGATGCGCGATGACCCGCGTCTGGCCGGCAAGCCGTTGGCGGTGGGTGGCTCGGCGGACCGGCGCGGGGTGATCGCCACCTGCAACTATGAAGCGCGCGCGTATGGCGTGCGTTCGGCGATGGCGTCGGGGCATGCCTTGAAACTGTGCCCGGACCTGACCATCGTCAAGCCACGCATGGATGCGTATCGCGAGGCTTCGAAAGAGATTCATACGATCTTCGCCGATTACACCGACCTGATTGAGCCGCTTTCGCTGGATGAGGCTTATCTGGATGTATCGGACAGCGCGCATTTCGGTGGCAGCGCCACACGCATCGCCCAAGACATCCGTCGTCGAGTCTCCAATCAATTGCACATCACCGTTTCTGCCGGTGTGGCGCCGAACAAGTTTTTGGCGAAAATTGCCAGTGACTGGAAAAAGCCCAACGGCTTGTTCGTGATTACGCCGGATCAGGTCGAAGACTTTGTCAGCGATTTGCCGGTAAGCAAGCTGCACGGCGTCGGCAAGGTCACCGCCGACAAACTGGGCAGGCTCGGCATCGTCGACTGCCTGCACCTGCGCGAGTGGGACAAGCTCGCGTTGGTGCGCGAATTCGGCAGTTTTGGCGAGCGACTTTGGAGTCTGGCCCGTGGGATCGATGACCGGCTGGTGCACAACGACAGCCGGCGTCAGTCAATCAGTGTGGAAAATACTTACGACGTTGATCTGCCGGATCTACGCAGTTGCCTCGACAAACTGCCGGAGCTGCTGGAAACCCTGAAAAGCCGTATGGCGCGGATCGACAGCAGTTATCGGCCGGGCAAGCCGTTCGTCAAAGTGAAGTTTCATGACTTTACCCAGACGACGCTGGAGCAGGCCGGGGCAGGGCGGGATCTCGGTAGCTATCAGTTGATGCTGACGCAGGCGTTCAATCGCGGCGGGAAGCCGGTGCGGTTGTTGGGGGTGGGGGTCAGGCTTGAGGATTTGCGCGGCGGGTTTGAGCAGATGGAGTTGTTTGAGCGGTAGATTTTTGCGGAATGTAAGGGCCTCATCGCGAGCAGGCTCACCCCTACATTGAAATGCGTTCCAATGTAGGAGCTGCCGCAGGCTGCGATCTTTTAATAGGCCTTAATTCGGTCCTGGATCTGCCACCAGACGCCCGGCATCCTTGGTCAGCGACTTGAGAAACTCGGTCTGCAGCTCAGGATCGTTGCGCGTGAGTTCGATCAGGCTTTGTTCCAGCTCGCTGGCTTCTTCTTCCAGACCCAGTTCCGACAGACGTTTGACCCGGTGTACCCACTGGCTCACTTCGTCGTCTTCCAGGTCGTCGTAAATCAGCCCGTGCGCCTCCAGCAATTTGCCGCGCAGATGACTGCTGATCATCAGTGACGAATCAGAGTGCACGTCATCCTTGCTGTCTTCGACGCTGATCTGCAGCTTGCCGACATGATTGAGGTCATTTTCGGCAAACGGGCTGTCGAGCAGATTCAGACGCAGCACACCGTTACGATCGGTGGTCATGTCGAAGGTCTGCTTGCCAGCCTTGACCTGCACCGGGCGCTCGCTCCACGGCAGGCTCGAATACTCCGTGCGCTTGTCGCGCTGGACTTCATCGATACCCGCCAGGTTCTGCTGCGCGCGACCATTGGACTGCACGTTCATGAACGGATTGAGCCCGGCAAAACCGTAGCTCAGCCAGTCCTTGGTGACGCTGTCCGGCAGATTGCCGAGAGCGAAAACGTTGACCACGTTCGCGCCGACGCCGCCGACCACGGCCACCACGCCCAGCGGGATCTCGTAGACCTCCCGCCAAGGCTGGTAAGGCGTGTAGCGATCGTAGCGACGGGTGACTTCGAACTCGGTGACTTCGAAAGTCTTCTGTTCGTTGATCTTCACGCGTCGCTGCGGCAGCTCAAGCGCCTTAGGCTCGCCGACATCAATCTGCAGGCTATGGTCGAGCAACTTCCGCTCGACCCGCTCTTCGTGCTCGCTGCGTTGTGACATGTGATTGGCACAGCCGCTGACCAGCAGGGCACCGCACAGGGCGGTGCCACCGAGGCCTAAGGTGTTTCGCTTGAACATGACGTCTCTATCTGGTTTCAGCGGCGGATACGGGCCTGCAGGAAGGACAATACGTCGGCCACCGGCAATGCTTGCGCTTCGCCTTCGGTACGGCTCTTGTATTCCAGGTTGCCTTCGGCGAGGCCGCGGTCGCTGACCACGATCCGGTGAGGAATGCCGATCAGCTCCATGTCCGCGAACTTGATGCCCGGGCTGGTTTTCTTGTCGCGATCGTCCAGCAGCACTTCGAAACCGGCGGCCGTCAGTTCGGCGTACAGTTTGTCGGTGGCTTCGCGCACCTGCTCGGTTTCATAACGCAGCGGAACCAGAGCGATCTGGAACGGCGCCAGAGTGTCGCTCCAGATGATGCCGTTTTCGTCGTTGTTCTGCTCAATGGCAGCCGCCACCACGCGGGACACGCCGATGCCGTAGCAGCCCATTTCCAGGGTTACCGGCTTGCCGTTCTCGCCCAGCACTTCGCACTTCATCGCCTTGCTGTACTTGTTGCCCAGCTGGAAGATGTGGCCGACTTCGATACCGCGTTTGATTTCCAGCGTGCCTTTGCCGTCCGGGCTTGGGTCACCGGCGACTACGTTACGCAGGTCGGCCACGGTCGGAACCGGCAGATCGCGCTCCCAGTTCACGCCAAAGTAGTGCTTGTCGTCGATGTTCGCGCCGATACCGAAGTCGCTCATCAGTTCGACCGAGCGGTCGATGATGATTGGCAGCGGCAGGTTCAGCGGGCCGAGCGAACCGGCGCCGGCGCCAATGGCGTCACGCAGTTCGGCATCGGTGGCCATGACCAGCGGGCTGGCAACGCCCGGTTGCTGGGCAGCCTTGATTTCGTTGAGTTCGTGGTCGCCTCGAATCACCAGCGCGATCAGCTTGCCTTCTTCTTCGGCACGCACGATCAGGGTCTTGATGGTCTTCTCAATCGGCAGATTGAATTTTTCCACCAGCGCCGCGATGGTCTTGGTGTCTGGGGTATCGACCAGGCGCAGCTCTTCGGTCGCAGCGGCACGCGAGGTTTCGCGTGGCACCGCTTCGGCTTTTTCGATGTTCGCTGCGTAGTCGGAGCCGTTGCTGAAGACGATGTCGTCTTCGCCGGACTCGGCCAGTACGTGGAATTCGTGCGAGCCGGCGCCACCGATCGAACCGTTGTCGGCTTCCACCGGACGGAATTTCAGGCCCAGACGGCTGAACACGTTGCAGTACGCCTGGTGCATACGGTCATAAGTGACCTGCAGCGACGCCTGATCAGCGTGGAACGAGTACGCGTCCTTCATGATGAATTCACGGCCACGCATCAAACCGAAGCGTGGGCGGATTTCGTCACGGAATTTGGTCTGGATCTGGTACAGGTTGATTGGCAGCTGTTTGTAGCTGCTCAACTCGTTGCGCATCAGATCGGTGATCACTTCTTCGTGGGTCGGGCCCGCGCAGAAGTCGCGACCGTGGCGATCTTTGATGCGCAGCAGCTCAGGGCCGTATTCTTCCCAGCGCCCCGATTCCTGCCACAGCTCGGCCGGTTGGGTGCTCGGCATCAACACTTCCAGAGAGCCGGCGGCGTTCATCTCTTCGCGAACGATGGCTTCAACCTTGCGCATGACTCGCAAGCCCATCGGCAGCCAGGTGTACAGGCCCGAGGCGAGTTTGCGGATCATGCCGGCGCGCAGCATCAGCTGGTGGCTGATCACGACCGCGTCGGAAGGCGTTTCTTTCTGTGTGGCGAGCAAAAATTGACTGGTGCGCATGGTTGGCCGTTGTCGGTTGCTATGACTGGAAATGACTCCGCAGTGTACCGGCGAGTTTTGCCGACGTACAGGCGTGAGGTCAGTGGGGAGGCACGACGGCGAGATTCCTCCCGCCGTTGCCGAAACGTCTTACGATTCTTCTGCGACCGGCGTCGGCACAGGCTCGGGCGTTGGCGTCGGGCCTTCGCGGCGGCTTTCCTGAAACCAGTGCAACGCGATCAGAATCAACGTCGGCACGCCGAGCAGGGCAGTGATCAGGAAGAAGCTGTGGTAACCGAACTTCTCGACCAGAACCCCGGAATAGCCGCCCATCAGGCGCGGCAACAGCAGCATGATCGAGCTGAGCAGGGCGTATTGGGTGGCGGAGAACTTCAGGTTGGTCAGGCTCGACAGGTAGGCAACGAACGCCGACGTCGCCAGACCCGAACTGAAGTTATCGAGGGAAATGGTCACCATCAGCATCTGCAGGTTTGGACCCATGTCGGCGAGCATGACGAACAGCAGGTTGGTGGCGGCCGAGGCCGCGCCGCCGATGAACAGAATCGGCAGAATGCCGAAGCGCACGATCAGCAGACCGCCCATGCCGGCGCCGACCAGCGTCATGATCAGGCCGAAGATCTTGCTGACACTGGCAATCTGATCCTTGGTGAAACCCTGATCGATATAGAACACGTTGGCCATGACGCCCATTACCGTGTCCGACATCCGATAGGTGGCGATCAGGCCGAGCAGCAGCAGTGCCTGCCAGCGGTAGCGCAGAATGAAGTCGTTGACCGGTGTCAGCACCGGTGCGAGGCCGCGACGCCCCATGGTCGACAGACACAGACCGGTGAGCAGCGTATAGAGAATCGCGCGCAGGAAGGCGCGGTCTTCGAGCAGCAGGTCAAGCGGACTCATGTCGCCGAACAGCACACTGGCAAAATCGGTGTTGTAGAGCTGGGTGAACATCGCCGGTACCGAGACCAGCAAGATAATCAGCACAAACACCGACATCAGTTGATGCATGAAGGTATAGCGTCCGGCCTGCAATTGAGTGCGTAGCGGCACTGGCGGCTCGCGCATCAACAGCGTGGTCAGCAGGGCAGGAATCATCAATGCGCCGAACAGCGCGTAAGTGCCGGCCCAGGCCGAGTGCTGATAATTGAAACCTGTGGAGCCGAAGCCCTCAGCGAAAAACAGTGCGCCAGCGGTGGCCAGCAGCGCTGCTACGCGGTACCCGGACATATAACTGGCGGCGAGAGCGGCCTGGCGGTTGTCTTCGGCGATTTCCAGGCGATAGGCATCCACCGCGATATCCTGGGTGGCGGAGGCGAAGGCGACGACGACGGCAATGGCGATCAGCCAGGACAGATGCTTCTGCGGATCGCAGAAACCCATGCCGACCAGGCCGAGAATCACCAAGGCCTGCGAGAGCACCAGCCACGAACGGCGACGGCCGAGTTTGCCCAGCAACGGCAGGCGCCATTGGTCGAGCAGTGGTGACCAGACCCATTTGAACGCATAAGCCAGGCCGATCAGGCTGGCGTAGCCGATGGTTTCACGGGCGACACCGGCTTCACGCAGCCAGACGGAAAGCGTTGAAAATACCAGCATGTACGGCAGGCCGGCGGCGAAACCGAGCAACAACAGCACGAGCGTCGAAGGACTGGCATAAGCGGCTAGCGCGGCGCGCCAGGTTTTACGGGGCATGGGCTGAAGTCTGCCTCAAGATTGCGAAAACAAAGCGCGCACTCTAACCGCTGTGCTCTACCGGACGCCAGCCATGGCGCTGAATATCCACACGATTGTTCAGGACGGTGATGCCTTCCATGCGCAATCTGGCCCGTTGTTCATCACCCGATGGGCTGCCCACCGGCAGGCTGATCCGACCGCCGGCGCCCAGCACTCGGTGCCAGGGCAGTTTGGTATCACCGGGTAGCTGGCTCAAGGTGCGGCCGACCCAGCGGGCGGCGCGCCCCAACCCGGCCAGTTCAGCTAACTGACCATAGCTGACGACTTTGCCTTCGGGCACTTGGGCGAGCGTCGAGTAGAGCGCCGTGCGTCGGATTTGCGCATCGTTTTCAACGCTGTCGAGCGGGTCTGTCACGTACGCGGTTCCTGAGCATGAACAGTTTGATGGCTTTCAGAGTAATCGGTGATCGCGCAATTGAGAAATGAACTCATCGGAAATCGTTCGGTCAGTCCTTGTCAGGGTCTTATTCCTACGGATAATGCCGACCTTTTTCGCAAACTTGAGCCTTCGATTCGCTTATGTTTTCCAGATCCTTGCTGTGCCTTGCTGTTTTCAGCGCGTCCACGCCCCTGCTTGCCGATACCGTCTGGTTGAAGAACGGTGACAAGTTGAGCGGTACCATTACGGTATTCGACGGCGGCAAGCTGTTGATCCAGACCAAATACGCCGGTGCGGTCACCATCGACTGGAAAGAGGTCAAGACGCTGGACAGCGATCAGCACTTGCTGGTCAAACAGGATGCCTACACCGGCGAAGTGTCCAAGTCGCTGACGGCCGCCGAAGATGGCAAGGTCACCCTGGCCAATGGCGAGGCGCCGAAAACCGTCGAGCTGGCGAGCATTCAGCAGATTCTCAAACCGAAACCGGTGGTCGAGGATCTGGTCTGGAAGGGCAATGTCGACTTGGCGCTGGATTATCAGCGCGCCGAGAAGGACACCGATGACTACGATGTCGGCTTCAAGACCACGGCACGTCATGGTCGCTGGCGTCATACCGCCGAAGGCGAGTACAACCGCGAAGTGCAGGACGACGAGACCACCACCAACAACTGGCGCGCCGAATATGCACTCGACCGCTTCCTGACCGATAAATGGTTCTGGCAGGGTCGTCTGAATTACAAGCGCGATCACATCGAAGAGCTGGCGCGTCAGCGCGTGGTTGGTACCGGTCCTGGCTACCAGTTCTGGGATGACGAGTTGGGCGCGTTCTCGCTGGGCTCGCTGCTCAACCGCACGGACTATGAGTACCGCGATGGCAGCAAGGACAACTTCTACTCTGTCGCCATGAAATGGGATTACAACCGTTACCTGATTGGCAAGAAAGTCGAGTTTTTCACCAACGGTGAAGTGGGCAAACCACTGTCCGGAGTTGCTGATTACGCACTGGATGCTGAATTGGGGCTGCGTTACAAGGTCACCGACTGGGCGTCGCTCAACCTCAAGGCTGAGCGCGACATCATCAGTGGCACTAACGATGCCGATCTGAACAAGACCCGTTATACCGCCGGGTTTGGCGTGGCCTGGTAAGGCGCAAGCAAAAGATCGCAGCCTTCGGCAGCTCCTACAGGATTTACATCAATCCTCTGTAGGAGCTGCCGAAGGCTGCGATCTTTTTTTGCGAGCTGAAAAACAGACGCCCACAAAAAAGCCCCGCTTTTAAGGGCGGGGCTCTTTTCTAAAGAAGCTACAAGTTAGATAACTTGTACTTCTTCAGCTTGCATGCCTTTCTGACCGCGGGTAGCGATGAAAGAAACCTGTTGGCCTTCTTTCAGGCTTTTGAAGCCGTCGGATTGGATAGCTTTGAAGTGAACGAACAGGTCGTCACCGGATTGTGGAGTGATGAAGCCGAAGCCTTTTTCATCGTTGAACCACTTAACGGTACCGGTTTGGCGATTAGACATGGTGTAACTCCTTGAACAAAGATAACTGCGACTCAGGAAGAACCCTGGCCGAGACTGAGTGCAAAGAGCAGGAAAAATTCTTGTAGATGGTTGGATCGAAATTCAACATATCGTGTAGAGATTCTCAGTGACACAAGCAACACAGTGACGCCACCTTAACCCAGTTTCCGAGAAGTGCCAATGCTTCTTGCGAAGGTTTCTCTGTTTTCGGGATCGGCGGTGTGACGGTTCGTCGCCAAAGCTCGTATTTCATGGGTGTTCGGCGAGAATTGCACCGCGCACTTTGAACCCGGCGGCGCGCCCGGTAAGATGCCGGACAGAATTTTTCCACCTCGCTATTCAGGACACCCCGCCATGAGCATCAAATCGGACAAGTGGATTCGCCGCATGGCGCAGGAACACGGCATGATCGAACCGTTCGTCGAGCGCCAGATGCGCGGCAGCGATGACAGCCGTGTGATCTCCTACGGTGTATCGAGCTATGGCTACGATGTACGTTGCACCAATCACTTCAAGGTGTTCACCAACATCAACTCGTCCATCGTCGACCCGAAAAACTTCGACCCGGGCAGCTTCGTCGACGTCCATAGCGACGTCTGCATCATTCCGCCGAACTCCTTTGCACTGGCCAGCACCGTCGAATACTTCCGCATTCCGCGCAATGTATTGACCATCTGCCTGGGTAAAAGCACCTACGCGCGCTGCGGCATCATCGTTAACGTCACCCCGCTTGAGCCAGAGTGGGAAGGCCACGTGACGCTGGAATTCTCCAACACCACTAACCTGCCGGCGAAAATCTACGCCAACGAAGGTGTGGCGCAGATGCTCTTCCTTGAATCCGACGAGGAATGCGAAGTGTCCTACAAGGATCGCGGTGGCAAGTACCAGGGCCAGCGTGGCGTGACCTTGCCGCGCACCTGATCGGTCCATCCGACAGATCGCGGGAATTCTTTGGCGGGCAGACACTCTATGGGGTGTACTGCCCGTTTTTGCTTTCGGCAAAACGGGCCTTCGCGAGGAGTGCCCTATGAAGATCGATCCGCAAATCACTGCCGAACTGGCAAGGCTCGAGCCCAATCAGATTGGCGTATTGGCCTGGTCCTTGTTGGCGCATCCGCCACTGAGCATGGCCGGCGGAATTCCCGGACAGCCCGATCCCGATACCCCCAACGAACAACCGACCGAGCCGGGCGAACCGACCCTTCCAGACGAGCCGCCACCGGCACCGGTTGCCTGATCTGCATTGAAAACCAATGGCCAGTCAGATGAGGTCTGTGAAGACGTCAACTGACTGGCCATATTTCGTTGTCACCGATGACGAAAATTCTGCAGCTTTGCTCCTTCTCGACCGGATATCCCCCGGTAAACGCGCCAAAGGCCGGCAGCAGGCTGATGCCTTCGCTGAGTCTGAAACACGCCAGGCGCAAGCTTTGTCGGCCCTTGCCATGTAACCGATAGACCGGATGCACATGACCGGCCAGTACGTGTCGTTCAGGATGCGGGTCCGGTTCATGTTGCAGGGCGAATGGCCCGATCAGCAGCGGTTCGGGCACGACGCGGATATTCAGCGATTCCGGCGGATCGCCCGCCCGTTTGTCGTGATTGCCGCGGATCAGTGTCATCGGCAGATCAACATGACGCGCACGCCATTCGGCCAGTTCGCGCAAAGTCCCCACGGCATGCGAGCCGGGTCCGTGGAGAAAATCGCCAAGGAATATCAGCTGTCGGCAGGGCATTTTCGCCAGCAATCGGTCAATCACTGCAATATTGCTCGCGGTAGTGCCTTGCGGGACCGGTTGACCGAGGCTGCGGTAGGCGGCGGCTTTACCGAAATGCACATCGGCAATCAGCAAGGCCTGTTGCGCCGGCCAGTACAGGGCCTTTTCCGGCAGCAACCAGAGGTCTTCACCCGCAAGTCGCACAGGGTAGGGCGCGTTCATCGGTGTTTGCCCTTATCGGCGGATTTTTCCAGGTCTCCAACCATCCGTCTGATGCGGTCGGCGAGTTTCTCTGAACTCATGCTTTCGCGCATGCGCTCCACCAGCAGTGGAAACCCCAGGGGTGTAGGACGCTTTATCTGATGCACGTCGAGTTTCATCCGGTTGATGTGCTCCAGTGTCTGTTCCAGACGTTGAATATCCAATTCCTCTCGTAGGACTTCTTCCCCGGCCTGTGCGAGCAACAGGTTGTCGGCGTCGTATTGTTTGAACACTTCGAAGAACAAACCGCTGGACGCCTGTACCTGCCGGGTGCTTTTCGGCGCACCGGGGTAACCGGCGAAGACCAGCCCGGCAATCCGGGCGATTTCACGGAAGCGTCGCAACGCCAATTCGCCGGCGTTGAGGCTGGCCAGTACATCCTTTAACAGGTGATCGGCGTTGAACAGTTGTGTATTCAAATGCTCGGCCCAATCGATGGGCGTGGCGCTGAGCAATTCCAGGCCGTAATCGTTCACCGCGATCGAGAACGTCACGGGCTGGCGCTGGCTGACACGCCAGGCCAGCAGGCTCGCCAGCCCCAGATGCACCTGGCGCCCGGCAAACGGGTAGAGAAAAAGGTGCCAGCCTTCGCGGGATTTCAGCACTTCGGCCAACAGATTTTCGGCGGTGGGCAAGCCAGACCAGTGCATCTGCGTTTCCAGTAACGGTCGCAACGCCTGCATTTCCGGGCCGACAAACTCACCCTGCGCGGCGGCACTGAAGCGCCTGACCACGGCTTCGGCCAACTCGTTGGAAAGTGGCATCCGCCCGCCATTCCAGCGCGGCACCGCGGCTTTCTTCGCCGTGCTGCGTTTGACGTAAGCGGTCATGTTTTCCACCCGCACCAACTCCAGTAAACGTCCGGCGAAGAGAAAACCGTCACCCGGTTTAAGCCGCGCGATAAAGCCTTCCTCGACACTGCCCAACTGTTTGCCACCGCCGCCCTTGCTCCAGAATTTCAGATGGATGCTCGCGTCACTGACGATGGTGCCGATGCTCATGCGATGGCGCCGCGCCAATCGCGCATCCGGTACGCGCCAGACGCCGTGCTCGTCCGGCTCGACCCGGCGGTAATCCGGATAGGCTGTCAGAGACATCCCGCCATGGCGTACGAAAGCTAGCGCCCAGCTCCAGTCAGCGGGTGTCAGGTCGCGATAGGCCCAGGCGCCGCGGACTTCTTCGTACAACTCTTCAGGAATAAACCCACCGCCGAGGGCCATGCTGACCAAGTGTTGCACCAGCACATCCAGCGGTTTGTGCGGTGACAGGCGTGGTTCGATGCGCCGTTGTTCGACGGCATCGCGGGCGGCGGCGGCTTCGATCAACTCAAGGCTGTGCGTCGGCACCAGCGTCACCCGCGACGTGCGCCCTGGTGCATGGCCCGAGCGTCCGGCCCGTTGCATCAGGCGCGCGACACCTTTGGCCGAGCCGATTTGCAGTACGCGCTCGACGGGCAGGAAATCCACGCCCAGGTCCAGGCTTGAAGTGCAGACTACGGCTTTCAAATGCCCGTTCTTCAAGGCCTGTTCGACCCTGTCGCGAGTCTCGCGAGACAGGGAGCTGTGATGCAACGCGATCAGCCCGGCCCAGTCCGGCCGTGCCTCCAGCAGCGCCTGATACCAGATTTCCGATTGCGCCCGCGTATTGGTGAAGACCAAGGTGCTGGCGCAAGCATCCAGTTCGGCAACGACCTGCGGCAACATCTTCAGACCAATATGCCCGGCCCAGGGAAAACGCTCGATGGCCGGTGGGAGGAGGGTGTCGACCTTCAGCGTTTTTTCGCGTTGCCCCTGAATGCTGATGCCGCCGCCCTGTGGGATCAGCACCTGCTCGGCGTGGGATTGATTACCCAGGGTGGCCGAGACGCCCCAGACGATCAGCTCAGGCTGCCAATGCCGCAGGCGGGCGAGGGCCAGTTGCAGTTGTACGCCGCGCTTGTTGCCGAGCAGTTCGTGCCATTCATCGACGACGATCATGCGCAGAGTCGACAGCGCCACCTGTGCATCAGCGCGGGCGAGCAGCAGGGTCAGGCTTTCCGGGGTGGTGATCAGCGTGGTCGGCAGGCGTCGGCTCTGGCGGGCGCGCTCGCTGCTGCTGGTGTCGCCGGTGCGCAGGCCGATGTTCCACGGGATCTGCAGGTCATCGACCGGTGTTTGCAAAGCGCGCGCGGTGTCGGCGGCGAGGGCGCGCATGGGGGTGATCCACAGCACGGTCAGCGGTTCGGCCGGTGATTTGCGTTTGCGCGGTGTTTCGACGGCAGGCTGCGAGCGCGCGAAGCGATTGAGCGCGGCAAACCACACGGCATAGGTTTTACCGGCACCGGTGCTGGCGTGGAGCAGGCCGGATTCGCCTTTTTTGACCGCCGCCCATACATCTTTCTGAAAGGCGAACGGCTTCCAGCCGCGGGCGCTGAACCAGATTTTTGCCAGGTCGGAGGATTTCGCCATGCGGGCTGCGCGCGCTCTGGAGGGGTTCTTCCAGTGACCACATCAGTTGGCGAAAGGTTTAATCAGGGTGACCGTGTAGGAGTTGCCG
Source organism: Pseudomonas sp. GM24 (assembly GCF_000282235.1). Classification (NCBI taxonomy): domain Bacteria; kingdom Pseudomonadati; phylum Pseudomonadota; class Gammaproteobacteria; order Pseudomonadales; family Pseudomonadaceae; genus Pseudomonas; species Pseudomonas sp. GM24. The sequence goes on from NZ_AKJR01000073.1 coordinate 12,280, forward strand.
AAGGCTGCGATCTTTTGATCTTGATCTTGATCTCTACAAAACAAGATCAAAAGATCGCAGCCTTCGGCAGCTCCTACAGGGGAACGTGGGCTACTTGAGGTTTCCGCTGAGGAATTGCTTCAGGCGTTCGCTTTTCGGGTTGCCGAGGACTTCCTCGGGGGCGCCTTCTTCTTCCACCAGACCTTGATGCAGAAACAACACCTGGCTGGAAACCTTACGAGCGAAGCTCATCTCATGGGTCACCATGATCATGGTCCGGCCTTCTTCCGCCAGCCCTTGAATCACCTTCAACACTTCACCGACCAATTCCGGATCGAGCGCCGAGGTCGGTTCATCGAACAACATCACCTCAGGCTCCATCGCCAGCGCCCGGGCAATCGCTACGCGCTGTTGCTGGCCGCCGGAGAGAAACGCCGGGTATTGATCGGCCACTCGCGCCGGCAAACCAACCTTGTCCAGATAACGCCGCGCACGATCGTCGGCTTCCTGTTTGCTGCAACCCAACACCCGGCGCGGGGCCATGGTGATGTTTTCCAGCACGGTCATATGGCTTGAATGCTGGAACACCATCGCCAGCCGCGTGCGCAAACGTTGCAGTTCATCGGCATCGGCGACGTGCATGCCGTGGCGGTCGGTGACCATGCGGATCGCTTGGCCATCGAGGCTCATGGCGCCGTCGTTGGGTTGTTCGAGAAAGTTGATGCAGCGCAAAAAGGTGCTTTTGCCCGAACCGCTGGCACCGATCAGGCTGATCACGTCGCCGGTCTTGGCCTTGAGCGAAACGCCTTTGAGCACCTGATGGTCGCCATAGCTTTTGTGCAGGCCTTCAACGGTCAGTTTGTACATGGGACAGACATCCTCAAGGCGAAAGTAGGTAGCCGCTGCGATAGGCTTCAGCGCCCGCGACGTGGGCGATGACCATGCCGGCAGTGGCCATGCGTCGCAGCGAACGGGCGTACATCACGCCGGCGCTGGTGCAATGAATGGGGGTGACCCGGTCGTGGATAGGGTCGATGATTTCGGCGATCTGCTGCCCGGCTTCGAGGTATTGCCCCGTCTTGGCGGTATACACCAGCAGGCCGCCGACCGGGGTGGTCACCGGTTCCACACCGGCCAGCGGCGTGGCGGGGAACGGCAGCGGTGGTTGCGGTTTGGTCTCGCCGACGATCGCATCGGACTGGATCAGATAATCGATCAGTGCCTGGCAGTCGCGACTGGCGAGCGGATGGGTAACGTCACCCTGGCCGCGCAACTCGACGGTCACGGAGAAACTGCCCAGCGGAATCTCGAAGTGTTCGCCGAAGCGCTCTTTCAATTGCCACCACAGCAGCGTGAAGCATTCGTCGAACGACTGACCGCCGGAGTCAGTGGCCAGCAGGCTCGCCTGGGCTTCGATATAGCGCGCCAGCGGTTCGACCTGCGGCCACGCTTCGGGCGTGGTGTAGAGGTGAACCACCGATTCGAAGTCGCAGTGCAAGTCGAGCACCATATCCGCATCACAGGCCAGCCGTTGCAGGATCAGGCGCTGGGATTGCAGTTGCGTGCTGGCAGTCTGGCGGGCGAGGGCATTGCGCAGATGGCTGCGGATCAGTTCAAGGTTGTGCTGTGCATCGTCATTCAGCCTGCCCTCGATGGCGTTGCCGATTTCCTCGCTGAGGTCGACGAACCAGCGGTTGAAGTTCTGCCCGCTCTCCAGTTCGTAACGGCCCAGCGGCACGTCCATCAGCACTTGTTCGAGGCCGACCGGGTTGGCCACCGGCACCAACACGATTTGGCTGCGCAGGCGGCCTGCGGCCTCCAGCTCGGCCAGACGCTGTTTGAGATGCCAGGCGACGAGCATGCCCGGCAATTCGTCGGCATGCAGCGAAGACTGAATGTAAACCTTGCCCTTGGCCTGTTCCGGGCCGAAGTGGAAGCTGTGGATCTGTCGTGCGGTCCCCGGCAGCGGGGCCAGCAAGTCATGAATCAGGTGGCGCATTGCAAAGGTGTCCTAGTGAGTCGGCCCGAGGAAAGCCAGCCATCGGCGTTCAGCAAGGCGGAACAAGCCGACCAGCGCAAAGGTAATGGTCAGGTAGATCAGCGCGGCGATGCCGAACGACTGAAAAGTCAGGAAGGTCGCCGAGTTGGCGTCCCGGGCGACTTTCAGGATGTCGGGGATGGTCGCGGTGAAGGCCACGGTGGTCGAGTGCAGCATCAGGATCACTTCGTTGCTGTAATACGGCAACGAACGGCGCAGCGCCGACGGCATGATCACGTAGGCATACAGCTTCCAGCCGGTCAGCCCGTAAGCCTTGGCCGCTTCGACTTCGCCATGGTTCATGCTGCGAATCGCCCCGGCGAAAATCTCCGTGGTGTAGGCGCAGGTATTCAGGGCGAAGGCGAGGATCGTGCAGTTCATCGCATCGCGAAAGAAACTGTCGAGCAACGGCTGCGCACGCACGGCGGCCAGGCTGTAGATCCCGGTGTAGCAGATCAGCAACTGGATATACAACGGCGTGCCACGGAACAGGTAGGTGTAAAACTGCACCGGCCAGCGAATGTAGAAGTGCGGCGAAACCCGTGCAATCGACAGCGGAATCGACACCAGGAAACCGAAGAAGATCGAAGCGCTGAGCAGCCACATCGTCATCGCCAGCCCGGTAATGTTCTGGCCATCGGTATAAAGGAAGGCTCGCCAATATTCCTGCAAAAGTTCGATCATCGTACGGCCTCCCGGGCACCGGCGGCGTAGCGACGTTCGAGCCAGCGCAGGATGAAATTCGAGGCACTGGTGATCAGCAGATAGATCAATGCGGCGAGAACCAGGAAGTAGAACAGTTGATAAGTGCTTTTACCGGCGTCCTGCGCGGCTTTGACCAGATCGGCCAGACCAATGATCGACACCAGCGCGGTGGCCTTGAGCATCACCATCCAGTTGTTGCCGATACCCGGCAGGGCGAAGCGCATCATTTGCGGAAACACCACGAAGCGAAAGCGCTGGCCGCGTTTGAGGCCATACGCTGTGGCCGCTTCAACCTGTCCGCGCGGCACGGCGAGGATCGCGCCACGGAAGGTTTCGGTGAAATACGCACCATAAATGAAACCCAGGGTCAGCACCCCGGCGCTGAACGGGTCGATTTCGATGTATTCCCATTCCAGATAATCGGTCAGAGACGTCAGCCAGGTCTGCAGGCTGTAGAAGATCAGCAGCATCAGCACCAGATCCGGCACCCCGCGAATCAGCGTGGTGTAGAGCTGCGCGGGCAGGCGCACCAGTTTGACTTTTGACAGTTTGGCACTGGCGCCAAGCAGGCCGAGCAACACGGCCACCAACAGCGACAACGCCGATAATTTGATGGTCATCCAGGTGCCTTCCAACAGCAACGGGCCAAAACCCTTGAGGCTGAAGGCGGAGAGCCCCAGATTTTGTAAGAGGTTTTCGAACATAAATCAGCAACCTGAGCGGATGGAAAAGGCGCCCATCGAGGATGGGCGCCGGGGCATTATTTGCCGCTGTACAGATTCAGATCGCCAAAGTGTTTCTTTTGAATCTCGGCGTATTTGCCGTCATCGTGTAACGCTTTGATACCTTTATCTAAAAGCGCTTTCAGCTCAGTGTTACCTTTCTTAATACCGACAGCGGTTTTGGCTGGCAGCAATTCGCTGTCGACTGGCTTGCTGACGTCATAGTCGGCGCCCTGTGGCGACTTCAAAAAGCCCAGTTCGGCTTGCAGCATGTCCTGGATACCGGCGTCGAGACGGCCAGAGGTCAGGTCGGAATACACCTGATCCTGGTTCTGATAGGCCTGGGTTTTCACGCCGGCCTTGTCCAGCACGGCTTTGGCGTAGGCTTCTTGAATGGTGCCCTGCTCGTAGCCGACGGTTTTGCCCTTGAGGGATGCGACGTCTGCGGTGATACCGGAGCCTTTTTTGAACACATAAGCGGTCGGGCCGGAGAACAGCTCGCTGGAGAAGTCGATGACTTTTTCGCGGGCCGGGGTCACGGTCATCGACGAGATCACACCGTCGAATTTGTTGGCTTTGAGGCCCGGAATCATGCCGTCGAAGTCACTTTCGACCCACTTGCACTTGACCTTCAGTTCGGCGCAGATCGCGTTGCCCAGATCGATGTCGAAGCCCACCAGGCTGCCGTCGGCCGCTTTCGACTCGAACGGTGCGTACGAAGGGTCAACGCCAAAGCGCAACTCTTTGTATTCCTTGGCCAGCGCGGAGCCAGCGGCCATGCACAACGCCAGTGCAGAAAGGGTCAGCAATGCTTTTTTCATTATTCAATCCCTAAGAACCAATATGAGCGCTTGTGGCGCAGAATTATTGTTACTGGAACGCGTACGACCTATAGAAAGTAGCAATTTCCGAACCAGAGTCCCGAACAAGTGTTTTAAAAGGTTGGGCGCGGAGGGATGAGGGCGTTTGAATGCCCGGAAATGGGCATTGCAGAAAGCATGCACTGTTTTGTGGCTGATCGTTCCCATGCGCAGCAAAGGAATGCCTCAACGGACGCTCCGCGTTTGGCTTTTGGGGGGACGCGGAGCGTCCCAGGCTGCATTCCCACGCGGAGCGTGGGAACGATCAATGTCCGGGAGATTGGGCTCAGGCCAACAGATCTTGCAAGGTCGCGAGGCTATCCGCTTCTTCCACGGTTTTATCCTGCCGCCAGCGCAACATCCTCGGGAAACGCACCGCGATGCCGCTCTTGTGCCGCCGCGACAGGGCGATGCCTTCGAAGCCCAGCTCAAACACCAGACTCGGTTTCACGCTACTCACCGGCCCAAATTTCTCCACCGTGGTCTTGCGCACAATGCTGTCGACCTGGCGCATTTCTTCATCGGTCAGCCCCGAATAGGCTTTGGCAAACGGCACCAGCGCGCGTTGGCTGGACTCGGGTGGGCCGTCCCACACGGCAAAGGTGTAATCGCTGTACAAACTGGCGCGCCGACCATGACCGCGCTGGGCGTAAATCAACACGGCATCGACACTGAACGGATCAACCTTCCATTTCCACCACACGCCCATGTCCTTGGTGCGGCCGACGCCGTACAGCGAATCCCGCGCCTTGAGCATCATGCCCTCGACACCCAAGCGCCGCGATGACTCGCGCTGGCGGGCGAGGTCGAACCAGTCGCTGCCGGTCAGCACCGGTGAGGGCAGTAATACCGGGCTGTTACAGCGGGCGATGACGTCTTCCAGTTGCGCGCGACGTTTGGCCTGCGGCTGGTTGCGCCAGTCTTCGTCCTGCCATTCAAGCAAGTCGTAAGCGAGCACCACCACCGGCACGTCTTCGAGGATTTTCTTGTCGAGGGTTTTGCGGCCGATGCGTTGTTGCAGCAAGGCGAAGGGTTGCACCGCCGCAGGTTCGGTCGATTGCGGATCGAAAGCATCTTCAGTACGCGGATGCGTGCTTTTCCACACGACGATTTCGCCGTCGATCACCGTGCCGTCGGGCAAGCCGTGTACCAGCACTTCCAATTCGGGAAAGCGCTCGGTCACCAGTTCCTCGCCCCGCGACCAGATCCACAGCCGGCCTTCACGCTTGACCACTTGTGCACGGATGCCATCCCATTTCCATTCAATTTGCCAGTCGCTGGCCGGGCCGATCAGCGCTTCGAATTCTTCCACCGGTTGCGACAAGGCGTGGGCGAGGAAAAACGGGTAGGGCTGGCCGCCGCGCTGGGCATGCTCATCGCTGGATTCCGGGGCGATCAGTTTCAGGTAGCTGGCGGCGCTCGGCCGATTGGACAGGTCGGTGTAGCCGACCAGACGCTGCGCCACGCGTTTGCTGTCCAGCCCGGCCATCGACGCCAAGGCGCGGGTAACCAGCAGTTTCGAGACGCCGACGCGGAAACTGCCGGTGATCAATTTGATGCACAGCATCAGGCTCGATCGATCCAGTTGCGCCCACAGGGCGGGCAGTTGTCGGCTGAGGTATTCCGGAGTTTCACCGCGCAGCGGCAGGAGTTTGTCTTCGATCCATTCGGCGAGGCCGGCTTCGGAGCTGTGCAGGTTTTCCGCGAGTACCAGAGAAATGGTTTCCGCCAGGTCGCCGACCGCTTGATAGCTTTCCTCGAATAGCCACGGCTCGAGGCCGGAGACTGAGACGGCGAGTTCGCGCAGGATTCGGACCGGCACCAGTTGCCGGGGCCGCCCCCCGGAGAGGAAGTACACCGCCCACGCGGCGTCATGCGGTTCGGCCTGGGCGAAGTAAGTCTGCATTGCCGCCAGTTTGGCGTTGCTTGACGTGGTCGCGTCGAGTTCGGCGTACAACTCGGCGAATGCTCTCATGCTGGCATCTCGGCGATGGTCGGTTCGGTGGCGAGGTTTTCTTCTTCGTCATCGCCGTATTCGGTATTGAAACCCTGGGCATCCAGACCCTGTTCGCGCAGATGCCGCACGAGCACGCCGATCGAGCCGTGGGTGACCATCACCCGCTCTGCGCCGGTTTGCTCAATGGCCCAGAGCAGGCCGGGCCAGTCAGCGTGATCGGAAAGCACGAAACCACGATCGACGCCGCGCCGCCGCCGGGTGCCGCGCAAACGCATCCAGCCGCTGGCGAACGCGTCGCTGAACTCGCCGAAGCGACGCATCCAGGTGCTGCCTCCGGCCGAGGGCGGAGCGATGACCAGGGCCTGGCGCATGATCGGATCGCTTTTTTTCAAGTCGCCGGCGTAGATCGTCGGCGGCAGGTACACACCAGCCTCGCGGTAGACCCGATTCAGCGGTTCGACCGCACCGTGGCTGAGGATCGGGCCGAGGGATTCATCGATGCCGTGGAGAATCCGCTGGGCCTTGCCGAACGAGTAACAGAACAACACGCTGGCCTTGCCGGCGGCAATATTCGCCGCCCACCACTGATTGATCTCGCTGAACACCTGCGCCTGTGGTTGCCAGCGGTAGATCGGCAGGCCGAAGGTCGATTCGGTGATAAAGGTGTGGCAGCGCACCGGTTCGAACGGGGCGCAGGTGCCGTCCGGTTCGATCTTGTAATCGCCGGACGCGACCCAGACTTCGCCGCCGTATTCCAGACGCACTTGGGCCGAACCGAGCACGTGGCCGGCCGGATGAAAGCTCAAGGTGACACCGTGGTGCGTCAGGCGCTGGCCGTAGGCGAGGGTTTGCAGGTTGATGTCTTGCCCCAGACGCGCGCGCAAAATCCCTTCGCTGGCGCTGCTGGCGAGGTAATGCTGGTTGCCGGTACGGGCGTGATCGCCGTGGGCATGGGTAATGACCGAGCGCTCGACGGGGCGCCACGGATCTATGTAGAAATCTCCCGCAGGGCAATAAAGACCTTCGGGGCGGGCGATAACAAGGTCCATGTCGTTACCAGAAATGGGGGGCTTGTTAGCTATGAGGCTGGCGCGTGTCCGGAAGTTCTATCGACTTTGAAGAGCAACCCTCACCCCGGCCCTCTCCCAGAGGGAGAGGGGGCCGACCGAGGTGTCTGGCGATTGACATCGACCTGAAAAAACCGAGTCGAGCACAGATTCTGGACCAGATCAAAAGCCCCTCACCCCAGCCCTCTCCCGGAGGGAGAGGGGGTTGACCGAGGTGTCTGGCCAGCTACATCGACCTGTAAGACCGAGTCGATTACGGATTCGGCAAGGCACGAACCGAGTTGATTCTGGATTCGGCAGTGCCCTTTCAGGTCGGCGTATGACTCAAGCATCCCCCAATCAGTCC